>JAJQCI010000351.1 GCA_021202835.1 Clostridiales bacterium
CTATAATAGCATTCTTAAGCTGCTGCTTTGCCTTTTCTCTGTCCTGGGGCTCTTCGGCTTTGGCTATCTTAACACCTATGAATATACAGTATATAGCTCCTATTGCCACAACAAGTGTAAGAATAGGCGTTACGGCTGTATTAATAAGTTCTACGATAGGTTCAAGAATTGTTGCGAATGCATTTGATGAAGATGCTGATGCAGAGCTTGTCAGTAAATATAACGGCATAATCCTTCCTCCTTTCTTAAATTTTTATATATGTAACGGCTGATTTTACAGGTTAAATTGTGCAAAACCGCCCTACATTCATGTTAATTTTTCCCTGCTTTTGAAAGCTCGGGAGACTTTAGCTCCTTTTCTCTTGATATAAAAGGAGTCTTTTTTCCTCTGTCTAAAGGCTTTTCGCCTTTTTCAGCCCTTGTTTTGTCTATAAGCTCATCAAGGGTTATCTTTTTTACATAGGGGGTTTCGGCTTCCTTTTTTGCTGCGGTTCGCCCCGAAGCCTGCTTTTTTCCGCCGGACTTCTTTTCGTTAAAAATGTCGTCCACACGGTAGCTCAAGCCCTGTTCCTTTTTTTCCTTTTGCTCTCTAAGCCTGCTTATCTGTTCATCCCAGCTGCCCCTTTTGGAAGCTGCCATAAAACCACCTCCTGCCCTTTACTATCTTATTCTTATGTTGTTTTTTATGTATCTTATATACACTCCGGCCCCTGCCCCTGCGGCAATTATAAAAACTGCCAAATACCACAAATTAAGTCTCAGGGGGATATCTATATTCACCATATATGTGTTTACGTTTCCGGCTTCATCACCTGCCACAATGCTGTAAAGGCCGTCTTCGTCTATAACACCGTCAAGTACTTCAAATTTAACGCCGTTTTTGTGTATTTCAACCTCTGCGTATTCCTGATTTTTTATTATGACAACCCTGTCCTCCGAGATTCCCCCGGGGCCTAAGCCCTCAAGCTTGAGAGTTGGTATTTCTTTAAGCCTTTCATAAGAAAAGCTGTAGTTGGGCAGCTTTCCCTCCGGATTTTTGAAAATGAATTTATACTCCCCGTCTTTCTCTGCTCTAAACATTGTTTCGTCGTCAAAATCTATCTTTTTTCCATCCAGCATAACGGAGCTTATAATATAATCTCTGGGAGGGTTTATAAAATTTGTTAAATTTTGAGGAGTATCAACAATTCTGAACTTAAACTCGGCTGCTGCGGCTATATAGTCAAGTCCGCTGTAATAATCCTCCGAATCGGAATAATTAAACTCCTCCTCCGAAAGGGCTTCAAGGTCGTTTTCGCTTATTCCCTCAAGCTCCGCCATTTCGGCATAGTCTGTGTCATAAATAATACTTATGCTGTAGCAGCCTGCCTCGGTAAAGAGCTTTCCGCTTGAATAGCTTATTTCCTCACCGTCCTTTGTTACGGTGATATATGCCTTGTCGTCTGAAGAATAAACAACCTTGACGCTTTTGTCGGTGATTCCCCTGTCGGGCAGAGAGGTATAAATCGAATAAAAGCTTCCTATACTTTCCTTATACATCTTCCTCTCTGTATCATAGCTTTGGCTGAAGGCCGTATAGTTGTAAAATTTGTCGTCAAGGTTTATGCTTTCAAGTGAAACTGTGTCCAAAACAAAGCTTACTCTGCCTACATTGTCGCCGTCTCTCATAACGATAACATACTCGCCGTCGCCGTAAATATAGTCGCCTGAGCTGAAGGTCTGGGCCCTTCCGTCTTTATAGACAGTCAGACTGACATAGTCGTTATATGTCACTCTTACAATATTGTCGACAACGGTCTCGAGACGAACAGCGCTTTCGAAATATATATCGCTGTTAAGATAATATCTGTAAAAGCCCGTGTCCTCCATATACCTTTCGGTTACACTGACCTCTGCTCCGAAAACGCATATTGGAAAAAGTATTAAAAGAAGCGTCAAAACTGTTTTTTTAATCATTTTTACATACCTTCTCCTATTATGTCATCAAGACTGTTTATAAGGTCAATATCTCTGCTTAAAACAACATACTCATAAATATTGCTTTCCAATATGTCGTTTACTCTAAGGCTTGAATCCGCCTCCTTAAGCTCCGCCGCTGTTTCCGTATCGCAGACCGCTGCGTCTATTGCTCCGGCTTTAAGGTCGGAAAGAATATCCTCCGTGTTTTTATAGGTGGTATATTCACAGCCCTCAACGATTGTGATATATCTGCTGTAGTTAAACTCTGCCGGAACCCCTGCCCTTTTGCCTGAAAAATCGTCTGAAAACCTGTAGTCGTCATATCCTGCGGCGCATGCATTTTCATATTTTATGACGCTGCTTTTCCAAAGACCGTAGCCAAGAGAGGATGTCATATTTACGCCCCCTGCTGCGGCATCATATTTATCCGAGGTTAAATCCGACTGCTTAACCTCCGTAACGGTAATCTCTCTGCCCTCATAATAGTCATACAAGGCCTCCAAAACAGCCTTCGGGCAGTCGTAGCCTTCCTCTATGGCAAGCTTCACCGTATTATCCTTATTTCCGCAGCCGCAAACAAGCATAACGCCCATAAGCAAAAGAAGCATTTTTTTCATAAAACATCACCTGTCACCTATTCAAACATTTTAACAAGCTCTTCGGAAGCCTCTATCTTAATTGAGCTTCTCTTTGTGGGGGTTGTAATGGCAAAGGCCCGTCCTCTGCCGTTTGTAACAATTTCGTCCTGCTCCGTTTCGTTTATGGCCCCGGCCTTTTCATAAAGCTTGCAGAGGTCATGCATATCGTTTGGCGCAAGGGGGAATATGAAGGAATATTGGCTGGCGTTTATAATAGCCGTAGACTTTCTGGCTATTTCCTCAGTACCTACGAAGTCCTTTATATTCTGAGTAATTATAATCTGCATACCGTTGTATTTTCTGATTCTCTTGGCAAGCTGGAACATAAAGTCGAGGGCTACGGGATATTTGGGGTCAATGAAAACATGGGCCTCGTCGATAACCACAATAATTCGCCTGTTGGCCTTATAGGTTATGTTATAATCTCTGTTCTTTATAATCTCGTTGTCCAGCCATTTAAGAATAAGAAGCATCTGTGCGTTTGCAACGGTGTTGTTTTTGTTTGCAAGAAGAGACTGGAAGTTGAAAACGGTGAAATTTTCCTTTACATCAAGGGTAGACTCGCCGTTCCAAAGGTTTGAGTTTCTTCCTCCCGTTGCAAACTTTGATATATAATTTATAAGAATTCTTAGGTTGCTCTTGCTGTAGTCGCCTTTAACCGTCTGATAGTCTATTAACAGAGTGTCGTAAAGATCGTCGAAAATGGGGTAATCCTCGGGCTTAAGCTTTGACAGGTCGGTCATTTCGTCGATTCCCCTGGATTCATAAACCCTTATAAGAACATTGTTTAAATATTCCAAAGCGTCGTTGTCTATACCGGGGAGAATCTGTCTGAAATATTCCTCCAAAAACTGAAGATGAACCGAGAAGCTGACAGAAGCCGACTCCTCGTCGCTTACCTTTTCGTCGTCGCTTAAACAGGTTATAATATGGAAGGGATTTATACGCCCCTGAGTGGCCGAGCCTACGTCTATAACGTTTCCGTTAAGATTTCGGGCAAGGTTTGTATATTCGTTCTCCGGGTCGAGAATGAAAATTTTGCTGTTTTCAGCCGACAGATTTGAAAGAATCATCTTTGTGGCGTAAGACTTTCCGCTTCCCGACTTTCCTATAACAACCATATTGCTGTTTACTCTTTCGCTGTCACGCTTAAAGAAATCCACAAACACGGGCATGCCTGCCGAGGTTCCCAGCTTTATGCCCCCTACGTCTGATATATGGCTGTAGACAAAGGGGAAAACCGCCGCTATAGATGATGAGTGTATGGCCCTGCCCTTTTTCCTCATAGGGTCAAAGGCTGAAATCTGAGAGCCCACAAACATATCAAACTGCCTGAAAAGCATATCGGTAACCCTTAAGGACTGCTCCGAAAGCATTCTTCTTATTCTTTTCTTAATGCTGTTTTGCTTTATAGTGCTTGCCAAATCGGGATTAAGCTGTCTCATAGACTCGTCATAGTCATATATTGTTATGTATATATTGACGTCGAAAAGCGTTTCATTGTCGCCCTGTAAAAGCACAAGCAAATCCTGCAGGGTTGAAATATGGCTTTGAAGCTCCAAAATCTTGCTTTCCTTTGCGGTCAGGTTTTCCTGCCCGTGAAGTTCCATAAGAGAACGGTCTATGTTTCTTACCGCCTTATACCTGTCTATGGGGTTTATCTTCATAACAACCTTTGTGTCGGGTGTGTTGAAAAGTCTGCTTCCCCATGCATTGGCAATCGTTGTGGGGTAGTCAATTACCCTCAGATTGTGAGTAACAATATCGTCGATTTTAATCGTTCTGGGGGTAAACTGAATCTTATGGGGGAGAATCCACTCATAATATTCCTCCTCGCTTAGCTCGTCGATTTTCCTTTCGTCAAAATCGGTGGTAAAGTTATATTTCATAAATACGGCAAGCTCCTTAGTATTCAGAATTTTCGCCGTCATACCCCCCTGGTTCATCTGGTCGCAGACAGCCGCCGCCGTTTCTATAACCCCCGAAGAGGTTGTGTCATATACACAGACATAGTGAAAACAGTCATAAACCTTGTCTTCATAGTTTAATTCTTCTATTTTCTCTATTCTGTCATATATAATGTCAAGCCTTGTTTTAAGCTCCTCCTCTTCTATAACGCCGTTTACGAAAGCGTCGCTTAGGTCTTCTATTTTTTTATATTCAACATCGACATATTGATCATAAATAACAGGCCTGTCTATTTTGACTATTGAGAGGGACTGGTCCTCACTTATGTTTCGAAGGGCCGCCCCGAAAACCCTGTCTATAATGTAGTCCTGCCTGCTTTCGGTCAAAAACCTGAACTCTATGGGCGAAATCTCTATAGCCTTGCAGTAATATTTTCCGTCATAGCTTACCATACCGTCGGAAATCCCCGTAAAAGCTATAAGATCGGGGACTTCCGCCGACTTTTCGGCTGTTTTCTTTCGGCCCTTCTTACCCTTGGGTTTTTCCTCTTCCTCTTCGGCGGCCGTTTCCTCCCAGTCGTCCTTTTCTTCCGTATCGGCGAATTATTCATCAACGCTGTAATGAGACTCCGCCTTTGAAGGTCTGGCATAGTGTTTTATAATATGAGCCAAAAAAACATAATTTTTGTCTTCGTCTATGGATATAAGAAGCCCCACAAATATAATAAGTATGGCGGCAAGCGTGTAAAGCTTAAAAGGCAGGTTTGAACAGACAACAAGCACAGCCAGTATAACACCCACTGCGGCTACACAAAAATCCGCAATGGAAACACCCTTAAAAAGCTCTAAACTGACTCTTGTCTTTTTGGGAATTATTCTCATTAGATCTTCCTCCTTCTTTACTTACTGCCGTTCTTTTTGCCTGAATTCATATCGTTTTCCGACTCGGCAAGTCTGCTGACATATTTTTTCCTGACGGTATTTCCGCTGTTTCTCGAAGAAAGCATTATGTTTACGCTTTTTCTTCTCTCTTCTCTTGCCGCTGCGGCGTCGTCCCTGACGGCCTGACCTGCCGGTGCAGGCTGTAATTCAGCTTCAGCCACGGGAGCCGGTGTCGGCGTAAGTTCTATTTCTGCCGCAGGTGCCGGTGTTGATGTGAGTTCAACCTCTGCCCCGGGTGCCGATAACGGCTTATTCGGGTCAAATGACCACCTTTCGGCGTCTTCCGGATTATATCTGGATATCGTATATTTAGGCGCAGGTCTTGCCGAAAGGCCTTCTGTGTCTATGCCTATTTCGGCTCCTATCCTGGTTCTTTCCTCAGCTGTTGAGGAATATGAAGCGTAATCCTGGAATGTTCTTTCTCTCCTTGAGGTATTTTCAGCTTCATAATATCTCTGCTTATATTTATATGTGTCTTCAAGCTCTATATCTTCTCTTCCTGAGAACCATATATCCGCCGCAAGCTGTTCAGGCTCGCTGAAGGGCGTCTTTTGGTCATAAGGAGCCATCTCCGGCGTCTTGGGAAGCCCCTCTAAGCCCTGAGATGCCGAGTTTATTTCTCTTGTTACAAAACCGGCAAACTTCTCTCTCTGAACATGGTGGGCCAAACCGTCATATCTTTCGGCCGCCTGAGAACAGAAGCTGCTTAAAGCTTCATATCTTTCGGCTTCACCTGTGCCCAGGGCCGCCGTTTCGGCCAGTCTCAAATAAGAGGCTCCGGCAGTTACAAGGCTGTTTCTGAAGTCTGTTTCTCTCTTGTTGGGTATGGTCAGTCTCTTATATTCCCCTGCTTCAACATTCTTGAGAATTTGGCTTCTTTCGCTGTGAGATTTTGTATTTACATATCTGGCAATGGCAGGCTCGTTTCCCGTAGCCAAAACCTTTGAAATACCCTCATATTCCTTGGGAGTGAGAACATCTCCGCCCATAGCGGCGGCATATTTCCCCTCTTTGGTTTCGGGGCCTCCTACAGACAGGTTTTCATAAACCTTGGCCTTATCCATAACAGCCTTCCTTGCTTCGTCTGTGTCTGCCCTCTGATATTCCTCTGATAAGCCTCTGTAAGAGCCTGCCATTTTATGAGCATGCTCCTTAGCTTCGGGATTACGGGCAAAGCCTTCGATTCCGCTCCAGTTTTTATAGCCGTTTTCAAGGGCCTTGAGATTTTTGTCCTTTCTGAGACTGTCGCTGAAAGCCCTGCTGTTTTTCTCGGCAAAGCTGTTCTTCTCCTCAGAGGTTCCCAAAGAGGAGAACTGGGCCTTCAGACTCTTAAGAGACTGAAGCTCGCCGTCACATTTTTGCCAGCCTTCTGAGCCCTGTCTGTGTCTGTCTCTGTTTTGCTGAGCCCTTGCAATATTGTTGTCAAGAGATTTCATCTGAACAGCGTCTCTGAATCTCATATCCTCCGGCTTTGCAAAAACAGAGCTGTAGTTTTTAACATAGGCCTCTCTGGCCTCCTTAGAGGGAATAATCTGAAGGGCTGTGCCCTTCTGTTTAAGGTCGTTAACCTGATTGTCGAATACCTTCCATTCCTCTGAACCCTCTTTAAACATATTTCTGTTTTGCTCGGCTGCGGTAATTCTGGAATTCAAAATTCCCATAGCTTCCGTAACCCTTTCGGAGTCGGGGTCTTCAAACATATCCTTGTTGTTATTGAGAAGAATAGCCCTGTCCTCCTTTGTGGTATTGGGGTTTTCAAAAGCCATCTTGGCCGCCGCCATAGCGCTGAGCCTGTCGTTATATATTTCTCTTTCGCTGCTGCCCTGAGACGCAGCATCTCTGAGGCTTTTAATTCTTGTCATTCCCTTGTTTATATTGTCAAGAGACTTCTTTTCCTTACCCGAAAGAACAGCCTGCTTTTTAAAGGCTGAGTCGCCCTTCTGAAGCTCTGCGTTATACTTGTTCCAGTCGTCGGAGTCCTTATCAAACATATCTCTTGTTATGATAATGTTTGCGTAGCACTTGGCCTCTTCAAGCATCTCTTTCCGGCGTTCTTTTGCGGGAACTTCAAAGTTACTTTTATTTTCTTCCATAAAGCGGCTCTTTTCTTCGGCCGACATAGGCTCTGAGAAATCCGCCAGCCTTTCCTTAAGGCTGTTATATTCTCCGTTTGCCGACTTCCACTCTTCACTGTTTATGGGAAGCGTGTCTCTTATCTGCTTTGTAAAGTCTATATTTCTGCTGAGATTCTCAGCCGCCTTCTTATCCTCTGAGGTTCTCCCTGCGATATCGGAGAATTCACTGTGTTTAGAGATAAAGTCGGCTCTTTCACCGTGGGTATTGAGGGCGTCGAATTCCTTTCTTACACTGCTCATACTCTTCAGGCGGTCGTTATATTTATTCCACTGTTCCGAGCCTTCCTTGAAATTATCTCTGTTTTCACGGGTAATCGCCATTCTTCTGTCTAAGTTGTGAAGCCGGCGGCTTTCATTAACACTTGTCATCTGAGACAGGCCGAACTTTGTTTCGTCTACCTTGAGAGAAGCCAAACCGCCTCTGTTTTTAAGGTCGGTCATAAACTGCTCTCTTTCCTCGTGGGTCTTTAAGCCCTTAAACCGGGAAAGCATATTATTGCCTTCTTCTATTTTATCGTTAATGGCCGCATACTTGCCTCCTCTTTTTGTGAATGCGGCGCTTATACTGTTAGATCTGTTTACACTCCTGAGAGCCTTTGTAAAGTCAAGCTCTCTCTTGTTTGCCACATCTCCCTTAAAACCTTCCGATACAGAGGCTTTTTGGGTATACTGCGCCATGGCATTGGGTCTTTGACTCTGCGTTTTTTCGCTTTCACGGCGGCCTGCCGAAGAAGAGCTTCTCCCTGCGGATCTCAAAGCCCCCGAGGCCCTGTGGACAGAAGACATAACAAACTGCTTTCCTTCATGGGCGGTAAATCTTTCAACACCGGCTGTTTCTCTGTCTATAATTGAGGTTAGTGTTATTCCGGCCTGTTTAACCGACATAATAGCCCCTATCATAAACACAAGCTTAAGGAGAATATCCAGAGAGCTGTTTATAAGAGAATTCGCCGTGCTGTTTGAGGTGTAGCTTGTGCCCGAAGCAAAGGTTATTGTATAACCGTCGCTCCCCGTAATTACTACCGAAAGAATCATCATAACGATGTTCAGGGCCACAATCATGCCTATGCCCATTGAAAGCCTTCCTATAAAAGTATTTCTCCATCTGTTGAACCTTGCCCCGTCGTCAAGAGGCATAGTTGACACGAAAAAGGGAGAAACGATATAAAGGAGTATAACCTCCAAAATTCTCTGTATGAACACAGCCGCCATACCCAGAAGGTTTATAATAAGAACCAGCGCCCCTATAACCCCCACTATATAGTCAACATTTGAGGCCTTAACTATATAGGGCTTAACGTCTGAAAGGTTATACCAAAACATTTCCGTCGCCTGCATCTGAGCCATAAGGCTGTTATAGCTGCTTGTGGATATGGCGTCGGTTCCCGTTCCCACGGAGCTTCTTATTGACATCAGATATAGATTATCCGTTATTGACATTCCTCCGCTCATAGATGTAGCCTTGAAAAGGGCTGTCATACATCTTGCCGAAAGGTCCATAAGGCCGTAGCAGAACACGGGAAGAATAAGAAATGTAACGCAGGAGGTTATAAATGTTGTCATTATTGTGCCTGCGCTTTTTCTTCCGTCGTAGCCGAAATCTATTGTTGTTTTCATAACCGCAACAACGGTAAACAAAAACAGAAGCACCAAAGATATACAGGTTATGTATACAAAAGCGGTTTTAACTCCGTCCATAGAGGTAAATATTGAGAGTATGCTGCCGCTTTCTCCGTTATAGGTTACGTCTCTGGCCCCTGCGAAGGAATATATGGCCGACTCAACGGCATAAAGCACGGTGAGTATAAAGGCATATATTTTATAAAGTATTACAGAAACAAGCTCGGATAAAAGCTCCCATATATAAACCAGAAAGTTTTCCCAAATAGCACTGCACACAGGAGCTATAATATTGCTTACAAGCCATGTAAGGGCTTTTGAAACTCCCGAAAATATCCAGTTTGCAATTTTGTCAAATATCCCCAAAAAAACTATTTCGTTCAAAAGCACTCACCTACTGTCTTACTTATTTTACAAGCTTTGAAACGGCCTTGGCCGCAGCCTGAGTTTTTCCGCCGCCGGAGGAACCTCCTCCGCCGCCTCCTGCTCCCCCTCCCCCGTGGGGAATAATTCCCATAAAGGCGTTCATGGTTCCCTGAATTGCCATATGGGGGCTTATGAGCATAGAGTCATCTATAATTCTGTTTACAACATCAGTACACCGTTCAAAACCCATACTTAATATAACAACAGAATAAGCCTTTATAAAATAATCCAATATATCTACGCTTGTGTCTACAAAGCCGTTTGAAACAAAGGCCGGCAGCAGAAGCAGATATACATTTACGGAAAGTATAATTCCTATAGAGCTGAAGCAGGTGCCTATATAAAGCTGCTGCCAGCGTCTGAATCTTTCGCCTCCGTCAAGGGGAACCATAGCCACGAAGAAGGGCGCCGTTATAAAGCCCACAATTATCATTACAATTCTCTGAACAAAGGCCAGAGCCGCCCCCAACATATATTTCAGAACAAAAATAATTATTATAAAGCCCGAAATATAGTCTATCTTGGTTATAAGAAGATCCTCCGTCACCTGATTATAGTCTGTATAGCTTTTTGCTCCGCTTGCATAGTCTTCAACGGCGGTCCAGTCGCCGCTGTAGCCGCTGGCCCCCAGCATCTGGTCGATAAATGTTTGTGAATCCAGCTCGGAGTCTCCCGTTTTGCCTGCGTTTATGGCGCTGACAGCGAATATGTAGTTTGCAAGGCTAGTATCCTCCGAATTTCCCAGAGAATAGTTCATAGCCTTTTGGGTTCCCGTTATTACAACATTGCTTACGGCGGCTGTGCCGAAGGCTATAACCTGTATGGCAAAAAACAAAACGAAGGTTGAAGCCGTAGACTTTATTATTTCGTTTAAAGATGGGCCGTCACCCTTAAGGTTTACTATGCTTCTTAAAATCGCCGCAATGACGAATATAAAGCAGAGAACAACGCTTATTCCCCACACCTTTATGAAGGCCGACTTTATTACGGGAATCTGCATAAGAACACTTGTCAGATAGCCGTTTCCCGACTGAACCGTTCCGTTTACGGTATATGAATAATAAACGGTTCCCGTTCCGGAAATCATACTGAAAATATTCTGAAACATATCCACCAGCTTAAGAACAGCCACAAAAACACCGTAGAAGAAGCTGACCAAAAGGGAAAGCATAAGGTTTAAAATAAAATTTACATATTTTATGTAAATCTCCAAAAATATATTTACAATAACTTCGATAAGAGGCTCAAAAAGATTATCCCTAACCCACTCTATGAAGTTAAAACACATCGGTATGATATAGGGAGCATTAACCATATAAGCGCCTCCTTTCTCCGGAATCCTATCTTACACTGAATTTCTTTGAGCTGTAAACAATAAACACGACTACCCCCACAACAATGAGAATCAAAAACACAATTGCTCCTATACCGGCGGCGCCTATGTGTCTGGTTATTTTGAAGGTATAGTCACTTCTGTTTCCCGCCGAATCAACTGCCGAAAGAGTATGCTCGCCTATACCGCTGATTTTAACTGAGCCGCCGTTTTCGCTTAAAAGCTTTTCCTCTCCCGACCTTGAGAAGAGATAAAGTGAAGCTTCTTCGTCGGTGCAGACCGCCGTCACCTCGTTGCCTGTTGATTTCATATTGCTTTTAAGGCCTTCGAATTCAACAACAGGGGCCGTTCTGTCTATTATAATTTCGGTAGACAGGGCCGGAAGGTCATCGCCCCTAAGCTCTTTTCTGTATCTGCCGTCTATGGGCAGCGTAATACTTTCTCTTCCGCTTCTTAAAGCAAGCCTCATTTGAGCGTTTACTTCGTTATAGCCGTCTTCGGCTTCTTCCTCGGCCCTTTCGGCCTCCTCATCTATATTCTGCTCTTCTTCGGAGGACTCTTCGCCTTCGGCTGTTTCGGCTTCTGTTTTTTCCTCTTTCTCTCCGAAGCCGTAGGTGTTTTTATAGTCCTCATATTCTATTTTTGTTATTGAATATCCTCCGGGAGCCGTAAAGCTTTCAAAGCCGTTTACCGCTCTTCCGTAAAGGTAGAAGTCAAGCTCTATTGAATTTCCGGCGCTGTCGCTTATGTAAAGATTATAGCTGCCGTTTTCCTCTATTGTGTCGCCGGTCATTTCATATTCTTCTCCGTCCTTTCTTACGGAGCAGCTGAGCCGGCTGCTCATGTTAAGCCTGAGAGATGATGAAGAAAACATACCGCTGGGCATATTTGCATAAACCGTCGAGTTTCCTACGTCGAAGGCAAAAAGCTCTCTGTTTTCATCAAAACGGTTTGTAACCGCCCCGTAGTCTTCTGAGGAATAAAGAAAGTCTTCATCAAACACAGCCTCCGCCGGAGCCCTTTCCTCTTCGGGCTCTTCCGAGATACTGTCTGCCGAAGCCGCAAGCCCCTTTTGAATTCTGAAAGTAAATCTTGCTCTGTACTTTCTGCCTTCCGACTCTGTGATAACATTCAAAATATATGTACCCTGATCGTTCATATATTCTTTGTTTATATACTGGCCTTCGATTCCGTCAATTGTCATTGAAACAGTCATATTTGAGGGAATATCTATATAAATATTTCCTCCGCTCATACCGTTGTTGGCTATGTTTGTATAGAAGCCGTCGCCGTTTGAAAAGGTTTCCTTATAAAGCCCTGCTTCTGAATTAAAGCTTTCCGTCAGTGTGTCGGAAATAACCGCCTCGGTTGTCGTTTCGGTAACAATCTCTTCTGTTTCATCATATATGCTGCTTACACTTCCCGATACCTCTGCCGAAGCTGTGCCGTAAATACTTTGGGCAGTCTCATTTCCTGTTATAGAAAATGTAAAGTCTGTTTTATAAACTCTGGCATAGTCGCTTGTAACGCCGTTATTTTTGGCATATACGCTTAAAACATAGCTGCCCGGGGCCGTTACGGGCTCATTGTTCTTAAGGCTTATTTCCGAGCCGTTTCTTGTAAATGTATAGCCTACGTTTACAGGCAGGTAGAAAACAGCCTGTGAAACATCGGCGCCGTAGCCTGCCACAGATGAATAAAACGCCTTATAATTGGGGAATTTATATTTATACATTCCCGTTTCAGCGTCACTTTCGGGAGTGTTTACACAGCTTATCATAGGACAGTTATATCTTTCGTTATAAACTCCGTCTACAGGCTCACCCATTATTCTGAAGGTGAAAAGCCCGGAAACGCTTTCGCCGCTTATAACGTCCTCTGCGCTTGCCGTAAGGGTATAATAGCCCTTTTCGTATATAGGCGTTCCGCTTGAAAAGCCTGTGCCCCTGCCGTCGCAGGTCAGATATGCGTCTATGTCCTTGGGAATATTTAAAACAACTGCGTCATAAACCATACCCCCGTCGGGAACGGAGGAGGTAAACTGCCTTCCTCCGGCAAAGGTTTCAGTATATATTCCCAAACTTATATCAAATTTTTCGGTAAAGGCAGAAGCCGTTTCGGCAAGGGCAAAAAACGCCATAGCCTCCAAAGCTATTATAACAGCCGCTGCCGCTGCCGATATTCTTGTTAGCGTTGTCATTCTCCGACCCCTCAGC
>JAJQCI010000305.1:0-8300 GCA_021202835.1 Clostridiales bacterium
TTATACAGAGAATATATAACTGCCTTAAAAGGTGTTCACAATAGATTTCAAGCCTTTTTGTAAGGACGCCGTTAAAAAAGGCTATTGCAGAAACATTTACATTCAGTTTGTAAGCATACAGATGAAAAATGTTCTGCCGAGAATAATAAACAGCTCCTGTCAAAATAAATATGATATTGATTTGCAAATCGTAATCGAAGAATACTATAAATTGCTGCTCTGCCAGCTTTTGGACGAAAGATATATCTATGTTATTAAACAGGATTGTCAATATATTTTCAGCAGGGAGCTTGCGGAAATTTTAACAAACACCCTCCTTATGGCGGATTAAGAAAGGAAGGAAAGCTATGAATCAATCAGACAACAAAACCGCAAATAACCCTTTGGGCGCAGAGCCTGTAGGCAGACTTTTATGGAAATTTTCAATTCCGTCCATCATTGCCCTGCTTGTCAGCTCCTTTTACAACATTGTAGACCAGTTTTTCATAGGCAGAAATGTGGGCGAGCTGGGAAATGCCGCCACGAATATAGCCTTTCCTTTAACTATTACCTGTTCGGCAATATCCCTCTTTTTCGGTATGGGCGGAGCTGCGGCTTTTAATTTGGCTATGGGCAAGGGTGAAAAGGACAAGGCTGTCGGTTATTTGGGAAATGCTGCGGCAATGCTTTTTCTTTGCGGTGCCGTTCTCTGTATCATAACAGTATTGTTTTTAGAGCCTATGCTTAAGTTTTTCGGCTCACCTGATGAGGTTTTGGAGTATGCCAAAACCTATACCGGCATTGTTGCCATTGGTTTTCCCTTTCTTGCCCTTACAGGCGGCGGCGGTCATCTTATTCGTGCCGACGGCAGACCGAGGGCGAGTATGTTCTGTAACCTGTCCGGTGCAATCATAAACATATTTCTTGACGCTCTCTTTGTCTCAGTTCTCCATTACGGTATGGCAGGGGCTGCGGCTGCAACAATAATAGGTCAGGTTATTTCCGGTTCTTTAGCCATTAGATTTTTAAGCAGTTGTCAAACGGTTAAACTCAAAAAAGAAAATCTTATACTGAAAAAAGAATACATAGAAAGAGTTGCCTCTTTGGGAGCAGCACCCTGTGTTAATCAAATAGCTATGCTTGTAGTTCAAATTTCAATGAACAACTCACTTAAATATTACGGAGGTCTGTCGGTTTACGGTTCTGCAATACCTATTGCCTGTGTGGGAATTATAACAAAGGTCAATCAAATATTTTTGGCTTTGACAGTGGGAATCTCTCAAAGTATGCAGCCCATAACAAGCTTTAATTACGGTGCCGAAAAGTATGACAGAGTAAGAAGTGCCTACACTCGTACCTTAATCAGCAGTCTAATAATTGGTATCTGTGCCTTTTTGGCCTTTCAGCTTTTCCCGAGGCAGATTATTGCCCTTTTCGGAAACGGCTCGGAAGAATATTTCAATTTCGCCGTAAGATATTTCAGAGTGTTTCTGTTTTTTGCTTTCGTAAATTTTATGCCGGCTCAGGTTTCAAGCTTTTTCACATCTATCGGAAAGCCTAAAAAAGGTATGTTTGTGTCACTGACAAGACAGGTTATCTTCTTCCTGCCTCTCCTGCTGATCCTTCCGCTGTTTATGGGGATAGACGGAATAATGTACGTCGGCCCCATTGCCGACCTAATTGCCGTTATTGTGTCCTTTGTTATGGTAACGCTTGAATTTCGAGATAAAAAATACAGTACTGCTTGAAGCGAAAACTATATAACTTTTATGCTTCTCTTTATATCAAATCAATCGAGTAGGAGGGATTTTCTCCCTCCTCTCACATCACCAGCACGTGCCGTTCGGCATGTGACGGCTCAATCCAATTTCAAAATATTGTCTCTTGATTATTTCAAGCCTATTAAAGTACAATAAAATTACAGATGAGCAAAGCCGAAAACTGTCCTGACGCAAAAAGAGGATTTTTACTCTGAAAATGAGTGAAAATCCTCTTTTATTATAGATGCATTATAAAAGCTTTGTTTGCTGACTTAAGGCAGGCTTAAAACAGTTTCTCTGTTTATGAGGCAGAGAAGAAGCTCTTTTACCTTTTTGCCGGTTGCCTCTTCAACAGCTGTTTTATAAACCGAAAGCTGTGGGAAGTAGGTTTTTTTAAGCTTTTCGTCGTCTTTTGTTTTGTCTGTTTTGAAGTCAACTATTACAATTCCGTCGGGCTCCTCGAAAAACATATCTATTATGCCGTGGGTCAGAATTATTTCGCTGCCTGCTGTGTCGTCAAGGTCGGGATAAACATCCTTTGCCGCCAGTCCCATTGTAAAGGAATGTTCCTTTTTGACATAAAGGGCTTTACCGGCTCTTTTGGCAACGGGAGACTTAATATAGGCTTCAAGCTTTTCACTTTTAACCGTCTCGGCTTCCTGCTCTGTAATAAGTCCTCGTTTGACGGCAGCCTGTTTAAATTTTTCTGCGTCTTCAGGCAAATTTTTATAATCTAAAGAAGAAATCAGCGTGTGATAAGCTGTTCCGATTTCTGTAGGGGTAATCGAGTCGGCGTTTTTTTTCAAAAATTTAGGCTTTTGAAAAATGAAGGGCGTTTGGGCATAGTCTTTTAAATATTCGCTTTCGTTTTCTTCATTGGCCTGTCTTTTAATTTCCGTTACAGAAATATTTGTCGGAAGCATAACACAGGATGTGTAGGGATATTTTACCCTTCTCAGTTCAGTAGTTTCAAGCTCTCTGTTGAAAATTTCTTTCTTAATATCGGCAGTTATTCCCTTCAGCTGATACCAATGGAGATATTCTACATTAAAAACACTGCTTTTGCTTCTGTTTAGGGCCGTCATAAGAATAGGAAGAAAGCTGTCGGCGGAGTATACGGCTTCGGGAGTGATTTTGTCGCTGTATACTTTAAGAGGATTTTCATATCTGTCTATGAGTATTTGAAGAATCTCGGCATAGGATTCCGGCTTTTTGCCTGAAACCGTGTCGGAAGCTGTTATAAAAAGTCTTTTTTCAGCTCTTGTCATAGCAACGTAATAAAGACGCATATCTTCGGCGATCATATCCCGGTTGTTTCTTATTTCAGCCGCTTTTGAAGCTGCTGTTTCATAAACTATTCTTTCCTTGGGGTCAAAAGCCGCCATACAAATGCCCATATGTTTGTCGAAAATGATTTTGCTGCCTTTGTTTACCTTTTGAAATCTTCCCTTTATTTTTGAAAGAAAAACAACGGGAAACTGAAGCCCCTTGCTTCCGTGAATGGTCATAATTCTGACGGCGTCGGTTTTGGGGGTTAAAACCTGAGCCTGAATAAATTCTCCGCCGTCGGTTACGGAGTCTATACACCTCAAAAAGCCGTATAAGCCGCCTTGAGAAGTTTGGTCATATTCAGCCCCCAGGTCAAGAAGCTTATCTAAATTGGCCCGTCTTTTTTTATTGTCGTTTAAAAGGTTCAAATAATTGTAATAGTCCGTTTCTGTGTAGATTTCGGATAAAACCGCATTTACGGGCTCGGTTTTGAACCTTTTTGCAAAATGCTCTCTCTGCTTAAAAAATTTGCTGAGCTTTTCTGAAATAACGTCGCTGTGGCTTTCGGCATAATTCTTTGTGATATCGTAAAAAGACATGCTCCGTTCTTCACAGGAAAGCTTTATAAGGCCCAGTTCTTCTGTTGTAAGACGGTAAATGGGGCTGTGGAGAACGGTGACAAGGTCAATATCGGAAAAGGGATTGTCAATTACCTTCAAAAGGCTTATTATTGTTTTGTTTTCAATAAAGTTTGTACTGTCGGCAGGCTTGTCGGTAACGGCCGGTATGCCGCATTTTTCAAGAATTTCTATATAGCTGTCAGCCACGCCTTTAAGGCGGCTTAAGAGAATGACAATGTCGCCGTAACCTATTGTTTCATCCTCCTCCATAAGCTCCTTTATTTTTCCTGCGATAAGAAGGGCTTCTGCGGCAGATGAGCTTCCGGCAGTTTCTCTTAAAAATTCAGCTTCTTTGTCAACGGCGTCTTCCGAATCGGCTGATTCGTCAGGCCGGTTTTCGGAGACGAATATATTTTCGGCGGCTTCCTCCGGTTCAGGCGCTTCGGCGGAAACTGCCGCTTCTTCGGAGCTTTCCGCCTCTCGGCCCTCAAGAAGCTCTTCAACCGGCAGTTTTGCAGTTCTGTTTAAAATACTTATTTGTATTTTGCGGCGCTCAATCTTTGAAAGCTCTGAGCTTTCGGGAAAGTTCAGTGGTTCATATTCGGCTCCGCCAAGCTCACACCCCATTATTTTCGAAAAGACCTCATTTACAAATTCCAAAATTTCGGGAACGCTTCTGTAGTTTTCGTTTAGGCGAATAAGCTCGTTTTCAGAATCGGTTTCCTTCGAAAAGCTGTTGTATTTGCCGGCAAAAATAGTCGGGTCGGCATTCCTGAAGCCATAGATACTCTGTTTAATGTCTCCTACCATAAATCGGTTGTTTTCACGGCTTATAGCCTTTAAAATTTCCTCCTGAAGGGGGTTTGTGTCCTGATATTCGTCAGTCAGAATTTCGGTGTATTTTTTCCTCAGATAAATAGCTGTTTCTGTGGGCTTTCCATCGCTGTCAACAAGCATATTAAGGCAGATTCTTTCAATATCGGAAAATTCATACATATTTTTTTCCGACTTCATTATATAATATTCATCCATAAAGTCAGCCGTGAGAACGTAGAAAAGCATTAATGAAGGCAAATGGTTTTTGTAAATTTTATAGCCTTTCTCGGTAAAAAAACGGCTGTTTGCCCTTGCTTCCAATATGATTTTTTTTGCCGCATCTCTTAAAGACTTTGCCTCGTCGCTTTTTTCGGGATCAAGCTTTCTTTTGCTGTTGCGAAAGGTTTTAAATTCTATATCTTTAAGCCGCTCCGCAAGCCTTCCAAGGTCGTCCTCTTCGGCGATGGCTTCAATTTGAAATCTTTCGCCGCATAAAATATCGCTTCCGAATACATCTGTTAAAATGTCATCGGCTTCGTCTATAAGCTCCGCTGCCCGTTTAAGACCCATTCCCTCAAGAACAGTTTTGCAGACGGGCAGTTTAAGATAGTCTTCATATGACCCGGCATTACGCCCGGCGGCAGTTTCTTCAAGCCATTTATTAGGGTAGGGCAGGGAAGACAGGGCTGAGTATATACCGAATATTTCCCCCTCAAGCTCCAGGGTGTCGGTTCCGTTTCCGGAAACCATATCACAAAGGTCATAAAACGGGGCATACAAAGGCTCTCCGGCGTCTGCTTTTTCAAAGGCATCGGCTATAACCCTGTCCATCGCAGCCTGCTTTATGTCATTCAGCCGGCTTTCCGGAGCAGCCGTAAAGTTTGGGTCAATGTCGGTTTTATAAAAAAACTTACGGACGAGCCTGCCGCAAAAGGCGTCTATTGTTGTGATTTCGGCTGTATTCAAAAGCCTTAACTGTTTTCTTAGATGAACCTTGTTTTTTTCATTTGGGTCGGCAAGAAGCTCCCTTATTTTAAGCTCTATTCTTTCCGACATTTCTGCGGCGGCCGCCCTTGTAAACGTTACAACAAGAAGATTTTCAATGCTGTTTTCGGGTTGTTTTACAATATCGGCAACTCTCCCCGTTAAAACAGCGGTTTTTCCGCTTCCGGCAGAGGCGGAAACCAATATATTTTTGTTTCTTGTTTTTATTGCTTTAAGCTGGTTTTCGGAAAATTTCATTTATTACACCCTCAGTCAATCTTTTTAAACACCGGCTTTTGATAGCGGAAAGCCGATATATATTTAAATCCCACTGTTTTAAGCATATCATAGGCAACTGTAAAATTTTTTCCTATATCCTCGGGGCGGTGGGCGTCTGAGCCTACTGTTATTATTTCGCCCCCAAGCTCTTTATATCTCTTTACAAAATCAATTGAAGGGTGGGTTTGACCCAAACCGTAGCGGAAACCAGAGGTGTTTATTTCTATTCCCTTGCCCTTTTCAATAAGAAGCTTAAGTGCCATGTCTGCAAGATCTGAATAGTCAAAATATGAAAGACTGTTGTCGTCATAGGTTCCGTAACGGTTTACAAAATCCATATGGCCGTAAACACAGAAGGGGCCGCAGGTTTTGATATTTTCGATAAGCTCGGAAAAATAATAACCGTACGCTTCTTTTTTATCTTTAAAAAGAGAGAAGAATTTTTCTCTGTCATAATATAAATCATATTTGGCCACGCTGTGCGAAGAGCCTATTATGAAATCAAAGGGAAAAGAACTGGCAAAGCTGTTTACATCATCCTTGACCTTGTTGTCAAGGCCTATTTCAACCCCCAAAATAATTTTAATCCTGTCGGAATATTTTTCCTGAAGCCTTATAAGCTCGGGTATATAGCTGTTATAATCTGTATAGGTATATCTGTCGTCAAAATCCACATGGTCCGTCAGCGCAATCTCCCTAAAGCCCAGCGCTATGGCTTTTTCTATCATATCCTCCGCCGCAGCCTCACTGTCTGACGAAGCGTTTGTATGCAAATGATAATCTTCAAAAAACATTTTTCATCCTCCGTTGCTTTTTGTTTTTATTATAACAGAGAATATTTCAAAAGCCAATAGTTAATCTGCAAAATATATGCAGTCATTTGAGGACCGCACATAAGCTGACCGAACCATGGCGTTCCGTAGTCGGAGGGTTTATCCATAAATTCAAGAACCGCCTTTTTGTCATAAATCTCCAAAATCGGCGAATCCGAATTTAAAACAGCCTTAAGCCTTTCCTTGAGAAGATTTTCATATTTTGGGTTATAGGTTTTGGGATAAGGGCTCTTTCTTCTCCAAATTATCTCAGCCGGCAGCAGGTCTTCACAGGCCTTTCTCAAAAGATATTTCGGCGTTCCGTCTTTAGCCTTTATTTCCCAAGGGACATTATACACATATTCTGCAAGACGATAATCCGCAAAGGGAACCCTTGCTTCAAGGCCGGAATACATTGAAGTTCTGTCCATTCTGTCAAGAAGAGTTGTCATAAACCACTTTATGCTGAGATAATTTATTTTTCTTTTAAGAAGAGTTTCCCTGTCATCGGTTATAAGATGAGGAATTTTTCCAACACTTTCGGCATATTTTTGATGAACATAGTCTCTTAAATCAAGCTTTTTAAGCAAAGCCGGCCTTATAAGGCTTTCTCTTATATGAAGATTAACCGACCATGGAAAGGTGTCTGCCTCGTAAAGCTCCGGCCGAAAAAACCATGGATAGCCACCGAAAATTTCATCGGCACACTCCCCCGTCAGAGCCGCCTTGTTGTGTTTCTTAACAAGGCCGCAGAAATAAAGCAGTGACCCGTCTACATCTGCCATACCCGGCAGGTCCTTGCAGTCAACGGCATTTTCAAGAAGGTCCGCCAAAAGCAGTTCATCACACTCCAAATATGTGTGGTTTGTATCATACATATCAAGAACCATATCAACATAGGACCTGTCTCTTTCGGGCTGAAATGAATTGGCCACAAAATATTTATCGTTATCAGTGAAGTCAAATGAAAATGTGTTAAGCCTCTGACCATTTTCTTCAAGAAAACGGCAGGCAAGGGCTGTAACAATACTCGAGTCTATTCCTCCCGAAAGAAAGCTGCATACAGGCACGTCCGAAACCATTTGGCTTTTTACGCTGTCTTCAATAAGCCATCTGGTTTTTTCAATAGTTTCCGAAAAAGAGTCTGTGTGCTTTTTTGCGGAAAGCTCCCAATATTTTACCTCTTTTTTGCAGTCCCTCGAAAAATAAAGATATGAACCGAATTTAACCTCTTTAAGGCCTTTAAATACACCGCAGCCCTCTGTTCTTGCCGGACCTATGCCCAAAACTTCTCTTAAACCGCCTTCGTCAAGCTCCGGTTTAAAATCGGGATGTGCAAACAGGGCCTTAGGCTCCGAGCCGAAAATCAAAAGGCTGCCCTTAATAGTGTAAAAAAGGGGCTTAACCCCGAATCTGTCTCTGAAAAGCATAAGGGCCTTTTCTTTGCTGTCCCAAATTCCGTAGGCAAAAATGCCGTTCAGCATATTTACCGAAACGGCCCCGTATTCCATATAAGCGTAAAGAATAACCTCTGTGTCGGTTGTGGTTTCGAATTTATAGCCTCTTTTTATTAGGTCTGCCTTGAGCCCGTCACAGTTGTAAATTTCGCCGTTGTAAACTATGGCGCAGGTTCTGCCGTCTATGGTTCTTATAATGGGCTGGTTTCCGTTTTTTAAGTCTCTTATTGTAAGGCGTGTTTGGCTTAAGCCCACATTCTCCCTCAAATATTCTCCAACGGTGTCGTTTCCTCTTCTTGCTACGGCTTCTCTCATATTTATAAG
>JAJQCI010000305.1:8310-13046 GCA_021202835.1 Clostridiales bacterium
CACATAATCTTACCTCTTTTTGTTTTTATATTATGATATGAAGCGGAGACTTAAATTATTCGTTTTTGTATGTAATCATTAAATTTTGCCTGTGTTTTTTGGTAATTTTGTCCTTTGATTTTATTTTTAAATGCTGTTAAAATAATAAAGTCGTGTAGCGGCAGAAAGCAAAGCGTACGTTTCTCGGGAAACAGTATGCTTTTTTTATTTTTAAGGAGGATTTTTTATGCCAAAAACAAAATTTCATGGCGTTATTTTCGGTCTTATTATGTCTTATTCTATGGCCTACGGTATGGAGGTTTACAACGTAGCCATAAAACAGGGGCTCAACACTCTTGCCGGCGGCTTAAGCAATATGACAAACCACATATTTTGGGACGCCGCCGTTGAGGCTTCATATATGGGTCTTTTCGTTTTCATTTTTTCAAACCTTTGGGGAAACAGAATAGGGGCGGCTCTTGCCTCAAAACACGTAAGCCCTGAAAAGGACAACCCTTACATATGTCAGCTTATGAGACAGGCCTGTACTGTAGGCATAATGTGCCCTACAATGAGTATGGTGGCTTCGATTTTATTTAACGTTATTTTAGCAGGAAACAGCCCAACACAGCTTCCGGCTATATGGGTTGGCACGGTTCTCAAAAACTTTCCCATGGCGCTTCTGTGGAATATGTATGCCGCTGCACCCCTTACCCACCTGCTCTTTAAGCTGATATTTAACAAAAAATAAACAAAAAGAACCGGCTGCGGAAGCAAATTCTCTACAGCCGGTTCTTTCATATATTGATGACTTTCAGTCAAGCTTAAAACATTTCCTCACTTCTGCCGTTGTTCCCAAAACCAGAATTCTGTCCTTCCGTTCAAAAACCGTGTCGGGGGTTATTGTTAAATTCAGCCTTCCGTTTTTCTTTACGGCAAGAACGTTTATGCCGTATTTTTTTCTTACATCCAGCATAACAATAGTCTTTCCCACCCAGCTGTCGGGAATTAAAACCTCGAAAATGGCGTAATCTCCGGCAAGGTCAATATAGTCGAAAACATTATCGGCCGTATAGCGAACCGCCGCCCAGGTGGCAAGCTGTTTTTCGGGATAGATTATTTCGTCGGCCCCTATTTTAAGAAGCAGACTTGCCTGAACATCTGTGGCCGCCCTTGAAACAACCAGCTTTGCCCCGTGATTTTTAAGATGCGATGTTGTAATAAGAGAGCTTTCAAAGTCATTTCCCACGGCAACAAGACAAAGATCATAGTCTTCAACCCCGAGAGAGGTTATAAAGTCCTCATCCGTACTGTCCCCTATAAGGGCATTTGTAACAAATGGCAGAGCGCCGTCAACTCTTCTTTCGTCTCTGTCAACCGCCATAATTTGGTGGTCAAGCTCGTTTAATTTAACTGCGGCGTGCTTTCCGAAGCGCCCCAAGCCTATAAGTAAAACCGTTTTCATAAAAATGCCCCCTTAACCTACGGTGATTTTTCCTTTGGGATATTCTGCCAAATTTCTCTTTTTAGTGGATACTGCGGCATATACAAGAGTAAGGCCTCCCACTCTGCCCACAAACATTAAAAATATAAGAACCAGCCTTGAAACAAGACCGAATGTAGGCGTAAGCCCCAGACTCAAGCCTACGGTCGCTACAGCGGAGGCCGTTTCGAAAAAACAGCTCAAAAGAGGAAGCCCCTCAGCCATGCTTATTATAATTCCTCCCGCTACAAAAAGCGTAATGTACATAAGAAAGGTAGCCGAAGCGTTTTTTACGGTTTCGTCGGAAATTCTTCTGCCGAAAAACGATGTGCTTTCCTTTCTTTTAAAAACCGAAAAAGCCGACTTTACCAAAACGGCAATTGTGGTTGTTTTCATACCGCCTGCCGTTGAACCGGGCGAACCTCCCACAAGCATAAGCATAATCATTATAAATATGCTTCCTTCGCTGAAAAGACTTAAATCCGCTGTGTTAAAGCCTGCCGTTCTGGCCGTAACAGACTGAAACAGGCCGCAGAGGAGCCCCTCAGCCCCGTTTCCTCCGAATTCATAAATAAAGAAGAAAACAGCCGGAACAAAAATCAAAATCAGCGATGTACAGATTATAACCTTTGTCTGCATACCGTATTTTCTGAATTTCAGGCCGTATTCCTTAATGTCATACCAGCTTACAAAACCAAGGCCCCCTATTATTATAAGAAGCATGGCAGTGATGTTTACTATAAAATTACCCGAATAGGCCGTAAGTGAACAATAGGCCTCCTCACTGCCCATAAGGTCGAAGCCTGCATTGCAAAAGGCCGACACGGAGTGAAAAACAGAATACCAAATTCCCCTTGAAAAACCGAATCTGGGGCAAAAATCAATACTGAAGCAGACAGCCCCCAAAAGCACCACAGCCGTTGAAACCTTCATGATAAATGACATAAGCTCCACTATTCCCGTGAGCTTCAGCGCCCCGTAGTTATCCTGCATAGCCGTCCTCTGAACCAAATCCGGCTTTCTGCCGGCCAAAATCAGAAGCCCGGCCCTTATTGTAATAACCCCCATGCCCCCTAATGCAATAAGAAGCAAAATAACGGCCTGGCCGAAAGCCGACCAGTATGTCACCGTATTCTGAACAACAAGCCCCGTAACGCAGACAGCGGAAACAGAGGTAAAGAGAGCATCCCAAAAATTCGTTATGCAGCCGGATTTTGAAGAAAAGGGCAGCATAAGCAGAAAGCAGCCGGCAAAAATTATCCCGGTAAAACCCAATATTGTAAACTGAAAAGTGGTTATATGTCTTTTCAGCCTTATTTTTTTAGCCTTCCCCATAAAAATTTTCCCCTTAATAGCCTAATTCTTCACCTATAAGTATAACCTTTATTCTGTTTTTGATTTTGGAATATCTTGTAATAACAATCTGTGAACAAATTGTGTCGGCGCTTAAACAGTTTCCGCAAGTGCCTGTGGTTCTGCAGGGAGTGTTTAAGTTTAATCTTTCGGCGTTGGGAGGTGCGGCGCAGTTTCTTACTCTGCTTATGCCCTCTTCAACAGTGGAAACGGCCTTGTTTACGCTTACAAACAAAAGCACGTTTTCCGGCCCCCATATGTAGGCCGCCACTCTGCCGCCCATACCGTCTATGTTTACAAGCTCTCCGTCAAATGTAACTGCGTTTGAGCTGCCTAAGTAATAGTCGGCAAACATACCCTTTTTCATTATCTCCGTTCTTTCCTCCGGCGACTTGGCCGAATCTCTGTCAAAAACGGTATAGTTTCCTCCTCTTACGGCGTCAACTATTCCCACCTCTTTAATACTCTCTGAGCCGCCCCAAGAAATGCTTGCTCCTTCGGGAATAATTTCAAGAGCAATTTTAAGAGCTTCTTCTTTTGTGGCTACATAGTGCCCCTCCATATTTCTCTTGTTAAGCCCTTTTATAATTTTTTCGGCAAGCTTTCCCTTATAGATATCCTTCGGTGACATAAAAACCCTCCCTTTTATTATTTTATAAATTTAAGCTTATCACAAATCCAGCTTTACATAGTTTTCAAGAAGCTGTTCCAAGGTGTCTCTCTTTCTTGTAAGAACCGCTTCTCCGTTTTCTCTTATGAAAACCTCAGCCGGACGAAGTCTGTTATTGTAGTTTGAACACATTGAATGGCCGTATGCGCCGGCGTCCAAAATTCCCAAAATATCCCCTGCTTTTATTTCCGGCAGAAGCCTGTCCTTAGCTATTATATCTCCGCTTTCACAGATATTTCCTACAATTGTTATTTCCTCTTCGTTTACGGGTCTTTCTTCTTTTGTATAAACCTCTATGTCGTGGTGAGAATCATACATAGCCGGTCTTACGAGAACGTTAAAGCCTACGTCGGTGCCTGCGAATTTATGAGGGCCGTTATATTTTACACAGTGAACGTCTGTAAGAAGAACAGATGACTCTGCCGAAATATATCTGCCCGGCTCGATTCTGAAGGTTATTTCCTTGCCGTATTCCTTTACGAAATTGTCGAAAACTATGTCAAGCTTTTCGCCGCATTCCTTGAGATTAAGTCTGGGCTGACCGGAAAGCTTCTTATAGGGAATGCCGAAGCCGCCGCCGAAATCTACAAATTCAAGGTCGTCAAAATTTTTTGCAATATCGAGAATAGCCCGGGAACCGTTAATATAGGGGTCGATTTCCATAAAAAGTGAGCCTATGTGCTGCTGAACGCCTGCAAGCTTTAAGCCGTAGGTTTTGAGAATTTCTTTAACCTGAGGAATATATTCGGGATTAACGCCGAACTTTGTCTTCTTGCCTGCGGTAACAACCTTTTCGTGGTGACCTGCGCCTATGCCTCCGTTAAAACGAATGGCAACCCTGCTGTTAGGGTTAAGCTTTCCATACTGAACAAGCTGTTCAATGCTGTCAACACAGATAAGAATACCCCTGTCAATGGCAAACTGCATTTCTGCCTCGGAAACATTGTTTGTAATCATAAAAATGTCTTCCGGCTTAAAGCCTGCTTCAAGCTCGGCATAAATCTCACCGGGGCTCATTGCGTCAACATGAAGGCCTTCACTTTTAACAATTTGGAGAAAAGCAAGGCTTGTGTTTGCCTTTGCCGAATACTGGGCCAAAAATTTAGGATAGCTTACAAGCCCTTTAAGCTCTCTGCATCTTTTTCTTATTATGCCCTCGTTGTAAACATATAAAGGGCTTCCGTATTTTTCGATTAAGTCATATACATCGTTTCCCTGAAAAAAGTTAAATTCATCTGTAACAAGACCGTT
>JAJQCI010000214.1 GCA_021202835.1 Clostridiales bacterium
CATAAAGGTTGTTAAAAAAAGATCTCTGGGGCTTAGAGCCTGGCAGAAAATCGTTCTTCAGCTTGTTGTAACCGGCATATTCATTTATTATATTTATAATTATACCGATATAGGAACGGATACATATGTTCCCTTTATGAGAGGCTTCACAGTTGATTTGGGCGTTTTGTTTATTCCCTTTGTTATTTTTGTTGTTTTGGGAACGGTAAACGCCGTAAACCTTACAGACGGTCTTGACGGCCTTGCAAGCGGCGTCACAGTGCTTGTTACGCTTTTCTTTTTGTTTGTTGCCTATGCTGCCGAAAGCAGCGGCGTTTTGCCTGTGGCAGGGGCGGCTGTGGGCTCTCTTTTGGGCTTTCTGCTTTACAATTCCTACCCGGCAAAGGTTTTTATGGGTGACACGGGCTCCCTGGCTTTGGGGGGCTTTATTGCGGCTATGGCTGTCAGGTTTAAAATGCCTTTGTTTTTGCTTATTGTGGGCATAATTTATGTCTGTGAAGCCGTCTCCGTAATTTTACAGGTCGGCTTCTTCAAACTGACCCACGGAAAGAGAATATTTAAAATGGCGCCCCTTCACCACCACTTCGAAAAATGCGGATATAAGGAAACAAAGATTGTTACAGCATTTTATATAGTTACGGCAATAGCTGTTCTTGTAGGCTTCTTAGCCGCAAGAGGTATTTATTAACGGAGGAATTTTTTATGGATTATAAAGGAAAAAAGGTTCTTGTCTGCGGTATGGCAAGAAGCGGAATCTCAGCCGCCCGACTTCTTAAGACTTTAGGTGCAGATGCAACATTACAGGACAAAAAGAAAAAAGAGGAAATATCCGCCGACTTTGACGCCCTTGAGGGAATAAAGCTTTATCTGGGCGAAAACCCCGACGACATAGTTTCGGAACAGGACTTAATAGTTTTAAGCCCCGGAATACCCACAAGGCTCGATTTTATAAAGAAGGCAAAGGAGCTTGGCATACCGGTTATTTCCGAGGTTGAGCTTGCCTCACAGGTTTGTAAGGCGCCTATAATCGCAATAACAGGCACAAACGGCAAAACCACCACAACCGCCCTTACAGGGGAGATTTTCGCCAAAAAATTTAAAACTGAGGTTTTGGGAAACATAGGTATTCCCTTCTCGGACAAGGCCGCTTCTCTTACAGAAAATGACAGGGTTGTTATAGAAAATTCCAGCTTTCAGCTTGAAACAATCGACACATATAAGCCGGTCTGCGCCGCTGTTTTAAACATAACCCCCGACCATTTGGACAGACACGGAAATCTTGAGGGCTATATAAAAGCAAAGGAAAACATATTTAAAAATATGGACGAAAATAGCTTTCTTATATTAAATAAGGAAGACAAGGCAACTGAGGATATGGCGAAGCGAACCAAAGCGAGGGTTGTCTGGTTTTCATCAAAGAGAGAGCTTGACGAGGGAATATGGTGTGATGAAAAGAGCATTTATGTAAACCTGCTCGGCGTTAAAGACAAGGTTATCGACATAGACGAAATGAACATTGTGGGAACCCACAACGCCGAAAACGCTATGGCTGCCGCCGCACTGGGAATCTGCGGAGGAGTAGACATAGAGGATATAAGAAAGACTTTAAGAGAGTTTAAGGCCGTTGAACACAGAATAGAGTTTGTGTGCAAAAGAAACGGCGTAACATATTACAATGACAGCAAGGGCACAAACCCCGACGCCGCAATAAAGGCTGTCTGCGCTATGAAAGGCCCTGCCCTTTTAATAGGCGGCGGCTATGACAAAGGCTCAGACTATGCCGAATGGGTAAACACATTCAAGGGAAGAGTTAAATATCTTTCCCTTATAGGCGCCACAAGAGAAAAAATAGCGGCAGAGTGTGAAAAACAGGGCTTTAAGGCCTATGAGCTTTTCGACACCTTTGAAGAGGCCGTTAAAGCCTGTATGGACAAGGCGGAAGAGGGAGACTGCGTTCTGCTTTCGCCTGCCTGCGCAAGCTGGGGAATGTTTTCCGATTATGAACAAAGGGGCAGAATATTTAAAGATATTGTCAGGAGCTGATGTTTTTGAGAGAAACAACCATTTCCACAAGACGGCGGACTGCGTCCGCAAAACAACAGACAAGCAAAAAAACAACTGAAACAGCTGACGGCGCAAGGCTTATAATAGGCTCGGTCGACTTTATAATTCTTTTTGTCGTTCTGCTTCTTGTTATAATAGGCACGGTTATGATATTTTCCGCAAGCTATTATACAGCAGGAAGCAGTGAAAGCTATCACTATGATATTTATTATTTCCTTAAAAGACATCTTCGCTATCTGCTTATCGGTTTGGCGGTAATGATCTTTTTATGCAATTTCAACTACAAATATTTAAAAGCCTTTACTCCTATGGCCTACTGGGTTTCAATAGCCTGTCTTGTGCTTGTGCTGTTTGTTGGAAAGGAGATAAACGGCGCCAAAAGATGGCTTTGGTTTTTCCAGCCGTCGGAGGTTGCAAAGCTGGCTCTGATTCTCTATTTGTCTTCCTACATAGACGATCACAGGGTAATTTTGAACGATCCCAGAGGCTTTGTAAGGTGTATAGGCATAATTGCCCTGCCTACGTTTCTTATTGCCCTGGAAAACCTAAGTACGGCAGTCGTTACCTTCGCCATAGGTATGGGAATTTTGTTTATCGGCACGCCGAATAAGCGTTTCTTCCTGCCCTTTATTCCCTTGGGAGGAATAGGTCTTATAGGCGGAATTTTCGCCGCTTCCTTCCGAATGGAAAGAATTTACGCCTGGCTTGACCCCTTTGAATATGCTATGGATAAGGGCTATCAGGCGGTTCAGTCGTTCTACGCCATAGCCTCGGGGGGCTTTCTGGGTTTGGGGCTCGGCCACAGCCGACAGAAGCTTGGATATATTCCCGAAGCCCACAATGACATTATATTTTCGATTTTGTGTGAGGAGCTTGGCTTTTTCGGCGCCGCTATTGTTATTATACTTTTTATGATTCTCATTTGGAGGGTTGTAAGGTGTGCAATGCTTGCGGATACTGAATTCGGAGTTCTTGCCGCAGGGGGCATAATTGTTATGATAGGCCTGCAGGTTATAATGAATATAGCCGTTGTAACAAACACAATGCCAAACACGGGTATACCCCTGCCCTTTATAAGCTACGGGGGAACTTCGCTTATAGTCATGCTGACGTCAATAGGCATAGTTTTGAATATTTCAAAATATCAAAAGGTGCGCTGAGATAAGGCGGAAAGGTGAGAATTTTTTCGATTTGATATTGACTTGCCGCCCGATTTGAGTTAAAATAAAGATACAAAAAGGGAGCAATTAACGATTGCTGCCCCTTAAGAACAGTTGTTAATTAACAACCGCAGGCTTTCCTAGGCACTGTAAATTTGTTTTATCATTTCATTTTTTCGGAAAAAACAAATTTACAGCAAGCGGTTGTTTTTATTATGTACAATGCTATTATAAGCAGTGTCAAAAACAGAATGTTTTTATCCATAATATCACCCTCCGCTGAAACTCGGAATTAACCTCCTTTCAACCGAAATGAAGGGGCAGCCGCCGCAGGTTTTATAGCTCCCTGTCGGTTCATACTTTTATAAACCGATAAATCTATTATGCAACGGCGCACACTGAAAATCAACATAAAATTGAGTTTATATAAAAAATCGATTTAAATATTTGTAACAGTTCAGCCGTGCAGCCTGCACGAGCGGAGCGGCAAGCACAAATAAAAAGCCCTAAAAAGTCTTTACAAAACCGAAAGAAATGATAAAATTAAATTATAAAAACAACAGGAGGGAAGGCTATGTCCGAGAAAACAAAGGGCAAGTGTAAATACTGCGGCAAGGAATATACAAAGGGGTATATGTACAGACATTTAAAGGCATGTAAAAAGAGAGCGGAAAAGCTTGCGGCGGAAAAACAAACTCCTTCAGAGGGCTTTTTTCTGCTGGAAATTACATCTTATTATGAAAGTGACTACTGGCTTATAGTTGAAATAAGTGAAGATTCAACCTTAAGAAAATTGGACGAATTCTTAAGAGATATTTGGCTTGAATGCTGCGGGCATTTAAGCGCATTTACAATAAACGGAACCCAATATAACGATGTTCCCGATAACGGCTGGGGCTGGGGCCTGAAACCGCCTTCCCGAAGCCTGAACATAAAATTAAAAAATGTTTTATCAGTGGGCATGAACATTAAATATGAATACGACTTCGGCTCAACAACCCGTCTTACGATCAAAGTAAAGGACTTCAGAAAGGGCGGAAGAAAAAAGGAAAAGCTTACGCTTATTTCAAGAAACAACCCAATTGAACATGCCTGCAGTGAATGCGGCAAAACACCGGCCGATTTTATATACATGGATTTCCTCTACGGCGATGAGGGCATTTCCTTTTTATGTGCAAGCTGTGCCGATAAGCATGAGGAATACGACGAAATGCTTTTGCCTGTTTGCAACTCGCCCAGAATGGGAGTATGCGCCTATGAGGGCAGTGAAAAATATCCCGACCGGTTTGAACCGGATGTGTGAGCTTCTCCGGTTATGACACTGCTCCGGTATAAAATATATAGCAGAACTGTTAAGGTTTTATGAGAATTTGTTAAGGAAAAATCAAAGAATTTCTTGCATTGTGCCTTTTATTATGATAAAATATAGTGCAGAGTGTTAGACGGCAAACCATTCGTCTATACAAAACGGCAAAAAAATAGAGGCCGTTTAAAGAAAATATATTAGGGAGGAAATAACTAATGAAAAAGAAAAATGGTTTAATTATTTTCATATTAGCATTAGTCGTTGTTCTTTTAGGCGTTATTGCTTTCTACGGCAATGCCCTTTGGGGACGTCTCGGCTATCAGAATATTAATCTGGGTCTTGACCTTAGGGGCGGCGTATATGTTGTATATGAATCGGTAGACTACACACCCACAGACGAAGAAATGAGCTCTGCGGTATCTATGATTCAGCAGCGTCTCGATTCAAACCAGTGGACAGAGGCCGAGGTTGCTTCTGAGGGCTTCGACAGAATCCGTGTTGAAATCCCCGGTGTTGAAGATGCCGAAACAGCTATTAACGAAATCGGGCAGACAGCCCATCTTTACTTCCTTGACGAAGAGGGCAATGTTGTTGTTGACGGCGCAAACGTAAAGGACGCATATAAATCAACCTCAAGCCAAAACGGCGTAAGCCAGGTTGTTGTTGCTCTTGAATTCGATTCTACGGGTGCTGCTGCTTTTGCCGAAGCTACTCAGAATAACATAGGAAAACAGATTTATATTCTCCTTGATGATCAAATTATAAGTGCGCCTACGGTAAACACAGCCATTCTCGACGGCTCGGCTATTATCACAGGCGACTTTACAAACGAAGAAGCTCAAAAGCTTGCAAACCTTATTAAATCAGGTTCACTTCCCTTTGACCTTCGTGTTATTGAGTCCAACTCAATCGGCGCAAGACTGGGTGCATCATCTCTTTCAACCAGCCTTGTAGCAGGTCTTATAGGTATTATACTTGTGCTTCTCTTTATGCTTATTGCATACAGAGGCCTTGGTTTTATTGCAGACTGGGCTCTTCTTATATATATCGGCCTTGACATTCTTGTTTTAAGCCTTTTCGAAGTAACTCTTACACTTCCCGGTATCGCCGGTATCATACTTGCCATAGGTATGGCGGTTGACGCAAACGTTATTATATTCGAGCGTATCAAAGAAGAAATGGCAATAATAGGCAGAAGCACTGGCACAGCCATTAAAAACGGCTTCTCGAATGCTCTTTCGGCTATCGTAGACGGAAACGTAACAACAATTATAGCCGGCATTGTTCTCTATCTTTTGGGTACGGGTACTATAATGGGCTTTGCTCAGACTCTTATTATAGGTATCGTTCTTTCTATGTTTACGGCTCTTGTTATTACAAGAATTCTTGTAAACGCATTCTTCAGAATGGGCGTTACAAGTCCTGCTTTCTACGGCGTTAAGCTTAAGAGTGAAAACGTTAAGGAAACAAAGCATATAAAGGTTGTAAGCGGAAGAAAGATTTGGCTTGGTATCTCCACACTTGTTGTTATTGTGGGTGTTGTTTTCGGAGTTATAAACGGAGCTTCGGGCAACGGTATTTTCAATTATGACATTCAGTTTACGGGCGGAAGCTCAATAGAAGTAAATATAGGTGAGGATTTCGATCAGGAAGAGCTTGAAGCTCTTGTTGCTTCTGTTGTTGAAGATGACTCACCGGTTATTCAGAAGGTAACATCTGAAAACAAGGCTATCATAAAGCTCAAATCAGTTATAGATGATGTAACAACAGACGAAGCTGCAGCAGAAAGCGAAGCAGCTGAAGCAGAAGCAGCAGCTGACAAAGAAGCAGCCGATGCAGAAGAGGCTGTTGATACGGAAGAAGCAGCTGACGAAGAAGCAGTTGCTGCAGAAGAAGAAGCTGTTGTTTCTGAAGATGAAATCGAAGTATCAAGTATTGTTTCGGAGGCAGAAGCAGACGCAGAAGCAGAAGCCGAAGCAGACGAAGCCGCTGTTGACGCAGAAGAAGAGGCAGAAGCCGAAGAACAGGCTGAAGCAGAAGAACCGGCCGGCACAGAAGAAGCCGCTGACGCTGAGGAAGCAGCTGACACAGAAGCAGCCGCAGCCGACACGGAAGAAGCCGCTGACGCAGATGACGAAGGAACTGTTATAGATATAGGTGCCGATGACCTTATTGATAACGGTGACGGAACATATTCTATCTCTCCCGAAGCTTTGGAAGCAGTAACAGACGAAGACGGAAATTCTCTCATAGCAACAGAAGAGGACGAAGCAACAGAGGAAACAACTGAGCACGTTCATACTGTAGCTACAGGTGAAGGATATACGGGAAATATAGCAAGCGTTATCGCAGCAGTAGCCGAAAGATATGACCTTGAGGATGCTGATTTCTCCGTAACACAAATTTCGGCTACAATAAGCTCTGAAATGACAAGAAATGCAATCCTTGCCGTATTCATTTCATGTATAGCTATGCTTATATATGTATCACTGAGATTCAGAGATTTCAAAACAGGCGCATCATCAATTATAGCTCTTCTTCACGACGCTTTAATTGTTCTTACCTGCTATGCTGTTTTAAGAATACCTCTTTCAAACTCTTTCATAGCCGCTATTCTGACTGTCTTGGGTTATTCTATTAACGCCTCTATCGTCATATTTGACAGAGTAAGAGAAAATAAGAATGCCCACAGAAAGATGGCTGTTGATGAGCTTGTAGATATTTCTGTAAACCAGTGCCTTAAGCGTTCTATATTCACTTCTTTGACGACACTCTTTGCCATAGGTTCACTTTATGTAATGGGTGTTCAGTCAATTAAGGAATTTGCTCTTCCTATAGTAGTAGGTATCGTCGCAGGTACATGGTCATCAGTTCTTATTTCAGGTTCTGTTTGGTATCTTCTCTCCAAAGTTAAACTTGGCAAAAAGAAATAATAAAAAACACATATAAATAAACCGAGGTTTGCTTTAAGCCTCGGTTTTATTTTATGTGTTTTTTTATTTGTTATAATACTATATATTTATGTTCTCATATACCTATGCAGCACCCAAATCAGCAAAAAGTCTGTCTGCTGCTTTCAGTAACTGCCGGTTCGGGTTTTTCTCCGACCGGATGGAATGTGGGCACGATTTTTTCAACTATACTCACAATATCAGCGCTGTTTTCATAGCTTGCCTGTGCCAGTTCTTCCAGTTGCTTAAGAAACTTTTCTACCTCAAACGGTATAGGCTTTCCGATAAAAATCATTTTGTTGTCGGTTTGTTTGATGCCTTCTTCAGCCAAAAGCTTTTCTTCGAAAAGCTTCTCTCCCGGGCGAAGCCCTGTGTATACAACTTCTATATCCTCATCGGGTTTATAGCCTGACAGTCGAATAAGGTTGCGTGCAAGTGTGTCAATTTTAACAGGCTCGCCCATATCGAGAACGAAAATCTCGCCGCCCCATGCATAGGTTCCGGCCTGAAGAACAAGGCTTACTGCCTCGGGTATTGTCATAAAGAACCGTGTAATGTCAGGGTGTGTAACGGTAACCGGTCCTCCGGCCTCTATTTGGGCTTTAAAACGGGGAATAACCGAGCCGTTGCTGCCCAGAACATTTCCGAAACGAACAGCCACAAACTGTGTACCCGAACGCTCATCGTTATTCACACTTTCGACCTTGAGCTTTTTGTTTTCGGCAGATTTTACACAAGCCGCTTCATCGAATCCGGCTGTTTTACAGTCCGCCGGGTCATATGCAGTCTGCCCGTCAATTACTTCATCTTTATGTGCATGCACAAAAGGAAGCATATCCCATCTTCCGCTTTTGCTCACAGCGTCTATGCTTTGAATAACCATTTCGCATAAACGCTTCGACGCACCCATAATATTTGTAGGGTTAACGGCCTTGTCTGTGCTTATAAGCACAAACCTCTGCGCACCGTATTTGAGAGCGGCATACGCCGTTTTATAAGTTCCTATTACATTATTTTTTATAGCTTCATTGGGGCTGTATTCCATAAGCGGTACGTGCTTGTGGGCAGCCGCATGAAAAACAATATCGGGATGATAGGTTTCAAAAACCTGACTGATTCTTCGGCTGTCACGAACAGAACCAATCAAAACGTTCAGATTTAAATCGGGATATTTTTCTCTCAGCTCAAGTTCAACGCCATAGGTTGTATTTTCATATATATCGAAAATAATAAGCCTTTTTGGCTTATGGCCGGCAATCTGTCTGCAAAGCTCACTGCCTATGCTTCCGCCGCCGCCCGTAACTAAAATCGTCTTGCCCTGTATATAGCTGAAAATCTCCTTCATATCAACCTTTACGGGTTCACGGTCAAGAAGATCCTCCACTGCCACAGATTTAAGCTTACTGACAAGAACCTCGTCATTTGCAAGCTGATAAATACCGGGAAGACTCTTAAGCTTACAGCCTGTTTCCTTGCAAATATTCAAAATTTCCTTTTTGTCCTGAAACGACGCTGTGGGAATACAGAAATAAATCTCGTCTGCGTGAAGCTTCTCTGCAAAATCAGGAATATCCTCTCTGCCGCCGATAACCGGCACACCCTCAATATAACGTCCCCACTTGTTTATATTGTCGTCAATAATACCAACCGGAAAGAGATTTGTCTTATCGGACTGCTGAAGTTCACGTACTACGATTCTCCCTGCTGCTCCTGCGCCTATTATTATAATATTTTTTTCGGCAGCTCATCTGCCGCCGGGTTTTTCCTAACCAGAATCTGTGTATAGAAACGATAGCTGAAACGAATTCCTACAATGAGAACCAGCTGCATAACAGTTCCGACAATATAATAAGAAAAGGGCATTCTGCTGCAAATCACAGTAATTAATAAACAATGTACAAGTGATGCTATAAGGGAAGAAATCGCATATCTGGTCAGCTCGTTAAAACCGACAAACCGCCATATTCCCCGGTACATACGCATATACCAAAAGAATAAAATAGAAATTATTATATAAAAAAGTATGAAATTTTTGTAAGAATCTAAAAATTCCTTTTGAATGCCGGAAAAATGAAAATCAAATCTAAGCCACAGCCCAAAAATATAAGAAAAGGCCAGCGCCGCAACATCATATAAAACAAGCCCTGCTGCTATTACCTTCCAATGCTGCAGTTTGCCCCTGCGGCTTATATTTCTGTGTTTTTCGCTGTTATTTTCATTATTGCTATTTTCATTCATAACTATACCCTCCCCCTCCCCCAAACGGCAGCAAGCCCGTTATATCTTTCAAAGCCTGCAGCCGTCTTTGCTAATCATTAAATATATTACTCTACCGTAACACTCTTTGCCAAATTTCTGGGCTTATCGACGTCCAGGCCTTTTGCTACGCTCACATAATAGCCCATAAGCTGAAGAGGGATAACCGCTAAGCTCTCCGTAAAGTGTTCGTCAATCTGAGGTACATAAACTACAAAATCCGCCGTATCTTCAATCTCATATTTTCCGCTGCAAACCAAACCCATGAGATATGCTCCACGGCTTTTTACTTCAACCATATTACTTACTGTCTTTTCATAAAGATCCGGCTGTGTCAAAACGCCTATAACAAGGGTGCCGTCTTCAATCAGGCTTATTGTGCCGTGTTTTAATTCGCCTGCGGCATAAGCTTCACTGTGAATATAGCTGATTTCCTTCATTTTGAGACTGCCTTCAAGACAAAGAGCATAGTCCAGCCCTCTGCCTATAAAGAAAATATCCTTTGCATTGGCAAACTTTGCAGCAAACCACCGAAGTCTGCCCTTGTCTTCCAAAATCTTTTCCATCTTCTTGGGAAGCGTTTCAAGCTCGGCAATAAGTTCCTTATATTTTTCTTCGGATATTTCATTTCTGACCAGAGCAAACTGAACAGCCAAAAGATAAGTAGCTATAAGCTGAGTGCTGTATGCCTTTGTAGTAGCTACGGCAATCTCCGGCCCTGCCAGTGTATAGAAAACCGAATCCGCTTCTCTGGCGATTGAACTGCCTACAACATTAACAACAGCAAGGGTTTTGATACCCTGATTCTTTGCTTTTCTCAAAGCCGCAAGCGTATCGGCAGTCTCTCCCGACTGGCTGATTACTATGACCAAGCCCTTTTTATCCAAAATAAGATTTCTATATCTGAATTCTGAAGCCAATTCAACCCTGACCGATATTTTGGCTAGATCTTCTATTACATACTGAGCCGCAACCCCTACGTGATAAGCTGAGCCGCAGGCAACAATATAAATCTGTGAAATATCTCTTATTTCATCTTCACCCAGTCCAACCGAAGACAAATCGATTTTTCCGTCTTTCAAAACAGAATGGAGTATATCGGAGGCTGCCTTGGGCTGTTCATGGATTTCCTTCATCATAAAATGCTGAAAACCGCCCTTTTCGGCCGCTTCTGCGTCCCATGTAATCTCCGACGACTCCTTTGTCACTTCATCGCCGTCAAGATTAAAGAAAGTAACAGAGCCCTTTGAGAGCCTTGCCATTTCCAAATTATCTATATAATAAACATTTCTTACATATTTCAAAATAGCCGGAACATCGGAAGCAAGATATGTATTTTCACAGTCTTTACCGATTATCATAGGGCTGTCTTTTCTTGCAGCATATATTTCTTCGGGATAGTCCTTAAACATTACCGCAAGGGCATATGATCCCCTTACACGAACCATAGTCTTGGCTATGGCGTCTATAGGGCCTGCGTTATATTTTTTATAATAATAATCCACAAGCTTTGTTAAAACCTCAGTATCCGTGTCCGAATAGAAGGTGTAGCCTTTACGCAAAAGCTTGTCTTTCAATTCCTGATAATTTTCAATAATACCATTGTGTACGGCAACAACATTTCCGTCGTCTGACTTATGGGGATGGGCATTAACCTCACTGGGTTCACCATGGGTAGCCCAGCGTGTATGACCGATTCCGCAAGTACCGATTACACTTTGGCCGCTGTTTGTTTTCTCGGCAAGAAAGCTCAGTCTGCCCTTTGCTTTCACAATTTCAGCATCGGCACTTCCATTGCGTACGGCAAGGCCGGCTGAATCATATCCTCTGTATTCAAGCTTTGACAGGCCCTCCAAAAGAATAGGCGCTGCCTGATTACCTCCGGTATATCCTACTATTCCACACATAAGATTCTGTCTCCTTGTAAAAAATATTCGGCTCAAATCTTAACTTCTGTAACCATCCGGATTCATAGACTGCCACTTCCATGAATCGGCACACATTTCATCTATTCCGTACTGTGCCTTCCAGCCCAGTTCTTTTAAAGCCTTTGAAGGATCGGCATAGCAGCACGCAATATCGCCCGGCCTGCGCTCGGTAATTTTATATTTAATGGGGTGACCGCAGGCTTTTTCATAAGCTCCTATTATGTCAAGAACGCTGTAGCCTGTTCCCGTTCCCAAATTGTAAATCTTAACGCCGCAGTTTTCCTTTATCCTTTCCAAAGCCTTAACATGCCCTACTGCCAGATCCACAACGTGAATATAGTCTCTGACACCTGTGCCGTCCGGCGTATCATAGTCATTGCCGAAAACGCTTAAACACTCAAGCTTTCCTACTGCAACCTGTGCAATATAGGGCAGAAGATTGTTGGGAATTCCTTTTGGGTCTTCACCGATTAAACCAGATTTGTGAGCCCCTATAGGGTTAAAATAACGAAGCAGAACAACATTCCACTCGGGGTCTGCAACATTCAAATCAGTCAAAATCTGTTCCAACATGCCTTTTGTCTGGCCGTAGGGGTTTGTGATTTTACCCTTGGGGCATTCCTCCGTAATGGGTATAAACGCAGGGTCACCGTAAACCGTTGCCGAAGAGCTGAAAATGATATTCTTACAGCCTGTCTCTCTCATAACCTGACATAAGGTTAAGGTTCCCCCGATATTGTTTTGATAATATTCCAAAGGCTTGGCAACAGATTCTCCTACAGCCTTCAAACCTGCAAAGTGAATAACGGCATCGGGCTTTTCGGCCTCGAATATCTGCTGCATTTTCTCTTTGTCACGAATATCCGCCTCATAAAAGGGCAGGTCTTTGCCTGTTATTTTTTTTACTCGGTTTATTGCTTCTTCGCAGGAGTTGGAAAGATTATCCACCACTGCTGCCTCATAACCGCTGTTCAAAAGTTCAACACAGTATGGCTGCCTATATAACCAGCACCGCCTGTAACCAATATTTTCATTTATAAATATTCTCCTTTTCACCTATTCGGTATATATAATTAAGTAACGACATATAC
>JAJQCI010000041.1 GCA_021202835.1 Clostridiales bacterium
GCCCTCTGGCGGCTTGTCAGCTCTAAATCTTCAAAGAATGTTTTAAGCTCCTTGACGGATTTTGCCGTTACGTCGGAAATGCTTAAATCTCCTATTGTTACCGCCAGATATTCAGGGCGAAGCCTTTTCCCCTTACAGGCAGGGCAGGTTATATTTGTCATATAGCCCTCATATTCCTTTTTGGAGCTTTCCGAATATGTCTCGGAATATCTTTTGTTAAGGTTGTTGACGATTCCCTCAAAGAAAAAGTCATAGCTTTTTACTGTTCCGCCGCTTGTGAAAGTAACGGGAATGAATTCGCCGCCGTTTCCGTACATAATGTAGTTTTTAGTCTCTTCGGGCAGGTCACAGTATGGGCAGTCAAGGTCGATATTATGGCGTTTTGAAAGCTGTTCAAAAAGATTGTGGCTCATTGAGCCCTCGGTTGTTATGGCGTTCCAGCCATAGACGGCTATTGCCCCCTGGTTAAGAGAAAGCTCGGGAACAGGCACAATCAAATCGGGATCGAAAATCATTTTTGCCCCCAAGCCGGCACACTCCGGGCAGGCCCCATGGGGATTGTTAAACGAGAACATTCTGGGCTCTATTTCCTCTATGCTTATTCCGCAGTCGGGGCAGGCGAAATTCTGGGAAAATGTAAGCTCTTCCTCTCCCGTATCGATAAGAAGAATACCCCCTGTAAGGGCCATCGCCGTTTCAACCGACTGGGCAAGCCTTTTTTCAATGCCTTCCTTTACGATAAGTCTGTCTACAACAATTTCTATGGCGTGTTTTTTGTTTTTTTCAAGCTTTATTTCCTCCGAAAGGTCATAGATTATGCCGTCGATTCTTACTCTGACATAACCGCTTCTTTTGGCGTCTTCAAGAATTTTAACGTGTTCGCCCTTGCGCCCTCTGACTACGGGGGCCAAAAGCTGAAGCCTTGTTCTTTCGGGAAGAGACATAATGTTGTCTACTATTTGGTCAACACTTTGTCTCTCTATAATCCTGCCGCATTTGGGGCAGTGGGGTATGCCGGCACGGGCGAAAAGCAGACGGAAATAGTCATAAATTTCCGTCACAGTGCCTACTGTTGAACGGGGGTTGTTGTTTGTTGTTTTCTGGTCGATTGAAATAGCCGGGGAAAGGCCGTCTATGCTGTCTACGTCGGGCTTGTCCATCTGGCCCAAAAACATTCTTGCGTATGAAGAAAGGCTTTCAACATAGCGTCTTTGGCCCTCGGCGTAAATCGTGTCAAAGGCCAGGCTTGATTTTCCCGAGCCGCTTAAACCCGTAAAGACGTTCAGCTTGTTTCTGGGAATGACAACATCTATATTTTTTAAATTATTTTCCCTTGCGCCTCTTATAACTATATTTTCATTTTCCATATTTTACCTCTTTTATAGCAGCAAAAGCTCATTCAGTTTCTTTATTTCATCTCTCAGCTCTGCCGCTTCTTCAAACTTAAGCTCTAAGGCAAGCTTCTTCATTTTTTCAGTTAAATCGTTTATCATAATCTTTATTTCAGTCGGAGACATAGATTCCGGGTCTTTTTCAAGCTTAGCCGACTTTCTGCCTGTTACGGCTTCGGTGGCCTTTATAATTTCGTGAACCTTTTTTATAATTGTTTTGGGAACTATGCCGTGTTCTTCATTATATTTCTGCTGAATGCTCCGCCTTCTGGCCGTTTCCTCCACGGCGTTTTTGATTGAGTCTGTCATAACGTCGGCATACATTATAACCCTGCCCTCGGCGTTTCTGGCGGCTCTGCCCACTGTCTGAATAAGTGATGTTTCCGAACGGAGAAAGCCCTCCTTATCTGCGTCAAGTATGACAACAAGGGCCGTTTCGGGAATGTCTAGGCCTTCCCTCAAAAGATTTATTCCAACCAAAACGTCAAATTCACCCAGACGGAGATTTCTTATAATTTCCAGTCTTTCGAGAGTGTCAACGTCGGAGTGAAGATAATTTACCCTTATGCCGTTTTCCGAAAGATATTTGGTTAAGTCCTCCGCCATTTTTTTGGTAAGAGTTGTAATAAGAACTCTCCATCCCTTTTTTACTGTTTTGTTTATTTCCGTTATAATGTCGTCAATCTGGCCTTCTACAGGGCGGATTTCAATTTCAGGGTCCAAAAGACCTGTAGGCCTTATAATTTGTTCAACAACATTTTCGGAATGTGACTTTTCGTATTTGTTGGGAGTGGCGGAAACGAAAAGCATCTGGTTCATTTTGACTTCGAACTCCTCGAATTTAAGGGGACGGTGTCCAAGGTCAGACGCCAGGCGGAAGACGTAGTCCACAAGCGAGGGTTTCCTCGACCTTTCGTAGTTATACATTCGGCCTACCTGGGGGATTGAAACGTGGGACTCGTCGGCTATTGTTATAAAATCCTTCGGGAAGTAATCTATGAGGGTGTGGGGTGTGCTGCCTTCTTCTCTGCCGGAGAGGTGTCTTGAATAATTTTCTATTCCGGAGCAGAAGCCCATTTCCTCCATCATTTCCAAGTCATAGTTTGTTCTTTCTTCTATTCTCTGGGCTTCTACATATTTTTCTTCGGATTTAAAAAATTTAACTCTTTCGTCAAGCTCTTCTCTTATTGCAGCTATGGCCTTAATCATTTTGTCTCTGTTTATAACATAGTGGCTTGCCGGGTAGATACAGATGTGGTTTCGTCTGCCCTTTATGTCTCCCGTAAGAGAGTCTATTACGGAAATTCTGTCTACCTCGTCGCCGAAAAATTCGATTCTGTAGGCTGTGTCGGAGCTTTCGGCGGGGAAAATTTCGAGAGTGTCGCCTCTTACTCTGAACGTACCTCTTGTGAAATTTATGTCGTTTCTGTCATATTGAATTTCAACCAGCTTTTTTTGTATGTCGGTCATGTCTCTTATCATGCCGGGGCGGAGAGAAACACACATTTCGTTGTAGTCTATAGGGTCACCCAGGCCGTAAATACATGAGACACTGGCCACGATTATAACATCACGGCGTTCAAAAAGTGCGGCGGTGGCTGAGTGGCGAAGCTTGTCTATTTCGTCGTTTACCGAAGAGTCCTTGGCTATATATGTGTCGGAAGAAGGAACATAGGCCTCGGGCTGATAATAGTCGTAATAGCTTACAAAATATTCAACGGCGTTTTCGGGAAAAAACTCCTTGAATTCGTTGTAAAGCTGGGCGGCTAGGGTTTTGTTGTGGGCCAAAACAAGGGTAGGGCGGTTAAGCTGTTCTATTATGTTGGCCATGGTAAAGGTTTTTCCCGAACCTGTTACACCCAAAAGAGTTTGGTATTTACAGCCCTCTTTAAAGCCCTTTACAAGCTCGGCTATGGCTTCGGGCTGGTCGCCTGTGGGCTTATATGGCGAATGAAGTATAAATCTATCCAAAAAAATTACCTCCCTGTTATGACTTTAAGGCTTTGCCGTTTCACTTTCTGTTTCCGCTTCGGACTCTTTCGAAAGGGCGGCGCTGTAGGCTGCCGCAGCGGCGTTAAATCTGTTTGAAAGTGCAGTGTCACTTGATATACATATCATTGCCCTGCTTATGTATCTGGTTCTGCCCTGGTTTATAAATTCCATTATGTTGGCCGCAAGAGCCTCAACGTTAAAAACATAGCTTTTGCAGACTTCTATAAGCTCCGTATTGTCATTATCATAGCGCTGTGAAAGCATCGTGTAATAGCTTATTTGATTAAGGCGAATGCTTTCAGCCACACTGTATAAATTTTCGCTGTCGCCTGTGGCATTTGCCATATTGTTAACCTCGGCCTTGAGTCTTTCCATATAGCTTTTGGAATTCTTGAAAATATATCCGGAAAGATTATATATGTCGGGCTCGTCTTCGGGTATCTCTTCGGTTCCCGAAATATCTTCAAGGGAAGCGCCGCTTTCGGCTTCTTCTTTTTCCAGCGGTGTAAAAACAGCTGTCCCCTTTTTTCCTGCGGCAATCTGAACCGCTATTAAAACAATCAGCGCAAGCAGAAGGGCGGCTAAAACAATATTTTCTCTGTTACAATATTTTTTCATTACAACTCCTCCAATATCAGTCTATTTTAACACAAGGCCGCATAAAGTTCAACACATAAAAATGGTTTTATACAACGGAATAAAAAAGTATGAAGCGGTTTAATTATGTCGGGCCTGCGTACCCGGTATTTTTGTTGACAATTCGGGTTTATGATAATATAATTGTTGTTAAGTAAAACTGAAAAATTTTTAAGGCCACACAGCGGAAAACAGGGTGAGAAATATGGAAAATAAAAAATTCGTGCATCTGCACGTGCACACCGAATACAGCCTGCTTGACGGCTCTTCCAAAATAGGGGAGCTTATTTCACGTGTGAAAGAACTGGGAATGGAGTCAATCGCCATAACCGACCACGGGGTTATGTACGGATGTATAGATTTTTACAAAGAGGCTTTGAAACAGGGCATAAAGCCTATTATAGGCTGTGAGGCCTATATTGCCAGCGGTTCAAGATTTAACAAGCAGAAATCGTCTGATAATTTTTATTATCACCTTGTTCTTTTGGCCAAGGACAACGAAGGCTATAAAAATCTGTCAAGACTTATTTCACTTGGTCAGATTGAGGGCTATTATTATAAGCCCAGAATAGATTTGGATATTCTTAAAAAATATAAAACCGGTCTTATTTGTTTAAGTGCCTGTCTGGCAGGGCCCATATCGAAAACAATTCTTACGGGAACATATGAAAAAGCCAAGGCGGCGGCCCTTGTCTACAGAGATATTTTCGGAGAGGATTTTTATCTGGAACTTCAGGACCACGGCATTCCGGATGAAAAGACGGTCAACGCCGGGCTTATGAGAATACACGAGGAAACGGGAATTCCCCTTGTGGCCACAAACGACCTTCACTATGTAAAAAAGGAGGATGCGGCGGCTCATGACCTTCTTCTCTGTATACAGACAAACACCAATGTTCTGGATGAAAACCGTATGAGATATGAGGGAGGGGCTTATTATTTAAAATCCCCCGAGGAAATGTATGACCTGTTTCCATACGCCGAAGAGGCCTGTGAAAACACTAATCTGATTGCGGAAAAGTGTAATGTTTCGTTTGAATTCAACAAATACAAGCTGCCTGTTTTTGATGTTCCCGAGGGAAAAACGGCCTATGAATATCTTTCGGAGCTTGCGGAAAGGGGAGTAAGGGAGAGATACGGCACTGTTACAAAGAAAATAGAGGAAAGACTCAGCTATGAACTGGGAACCATAAAGCAGATGGGCTTTGTGGATTATTTCCTTATAACATGGGATTTTATAAGATATGCAAAGGAAAACGGCATAAGCGTAGGCCCGGGAAGAGGCTCCGCCGCAGGCAGTGTTGTTTCATATGCCCTTAAAATCACCGATATTGACCCGTTTAAATATAATCTTATTTTCGAAAGATTTTTAAATCCCGAGCGTGTAAGTATGCCGGATATTGACATCGACTTCTGTTATGAAAGGCGTCAGGAGGTCATAGAATATGTAAACGCCAAATACGGCGCCGACCACGTAGCCCAAATTATAACCTTCGGAACTATGGCGGCCAGAAACGCCATTCGTGACGTGGGCAGGGCTTTGGCCTTTCCCTACAACGACGTTGACAAAATAGCAAAGATGGTTCCTATGGAGCTTCACATCACAATAAAACAGGCCCTTGAAAAAAATCAGGAGCTGAGACACGAATATGAAAACAACGAAGATGTAAAAAATCTTATAGATATGTCAATGAAGCTGGAGGGGCTTCCCCGTCACGCTTCAACCCACGCCGCCGGCATAGTTATCTGTGACAGGCCCATAATAGAATATGTTCCCCTTAACAACAACCAGGGCGTTGTGACAACACAGTATACAATGACCACAATCGAAGAGCTGGGGCTTCTTAAAATGGACTTTTTGGGCTTAAGAACCCTCACAGTTATTCAGGACGCCTTTGACGAGATCGAGAGAGAATATAAAAAAGGGCTTACCGTAGACAGCGTTGACTACGGCGACAGCAGGGTTTTCGACCTTATTTCCTCGGGAAACACCTGCGGAGTGTTCCAGCTTGAAAGCGCCGGAATGCAGTCCTTCATGAAGGAGCTTAAGCCCTCCGATTTGGAGGATATCATAGCCGGAATTTCTCTTTACCGCCCGGGCCCTATGGATTTTATTCCCAAATATATAGAGGGAAAAAACAATAAGGACAAAATAACATATATTCACCCCTCTCTTGAGCCTATTTTAAACACAACCTACGGCTGTATTGTCTATCAGGAGCAGGTTATGCAGATTGTAAGAGAGCTGGCAGGCTATTCATGGGGAAGAAGCGACCTTGTTCGCAGGGCTATGTCAAAGAAAAAAGAAGACGTTATGGCAAAGGAAAGGCAGAATTTTATATACGGTCTGGGAGACGACGTTCCCGGCTGTGTTAAAAACGGAATTCCGGCGGAAGCGGCGAACAAGATATTCGACGAAATGATAGATTTTGCCAAATATGCCTTCAATAAGTCCCATGCGGCGGCTTATGCCGTTGTGGCATACAGAACGGCCTGGCTTAAGTGTTACTATCCCGTTGAATTTATGGCGGCTCTTTTGACAAGCGTTATAGATAACCCCAACAAGGTTATAGAATATATAGAAGAATGTAAGAAAATGAATATAGAAATTCTTCCTCCCGACATAAACGAAAGCTTTAACCGTTTCAGAGTTTACGGAAATAAGATACGCTATGCTCTTTCGGCTGTTAAAACCGTGGGAAGAAGTGTTGTTTTGGATATAGAAAACGAAAGAAAAACAGGGCCTTTTTCAAGCTTGACTTCTTTTATTAACCGTATGTCGGGAAGGATTAATTCGAAAGCAGTCGAAAACCTTATAAAATGCGGAGCGTTTGACTCTCTCGGGGGAAAAAGAGCCCAGTATCTTCAGGTTTTTAAACAAATAATGACAGGCTTCGGCTCGGCAAGGAAAAACAACATCGACGGACAGCTTAATCTTTTTGATGTTTCGGAAGATACGGATTTTGCAGACGATTTGCCTAAAACAGCCGAACTGCCTAAAAGACAGCTTTTGGCCTTTGAAAAAGAGGTTTTGGGAATTTATGTCAGCGGTCATCCCCTTTCGGAATATAAAGACGTTCTTAACCGCTATGCCTCCGTTTCAACTCTGGACTTTCCTCTTGATGACTCAGAGGAGGAGGGAAAGGTTAAAGACGGTGAAAGGGTTATTATAGGGGGGCTTATAAACAGGGCGTCGATTAAATTTACCAAGAATGACAAAACAATGGCTTTTTTGACTCTCGAAGACCTGTTCGGAACAATAGAGGCTGTTGTGTTCCCCAATACCTATGAAAAATTCAGCAGAGATATAAAAGAAGACGGAGTTGTTCTCATAGAAGGAAATGCACAGATTTCGGAAAATCAGACTCCCAAAATAATCTGCAATAAAATAACGCCCTATAATGAGCTTGAAAACAGAAATGTCACTGTTTGGGTTAAGATTAAAAAACAGGGCAGGGATATCCCAAGGGAAATCAAAAATATTATTTCCGAAAATCCCGGCCATGTTCCCGTGAAAATATATTATGAAGACACAAGAAAGCTTATGACCGTCAGCCGGGGCATAGACCTAAAGTCGGACGCTTTTGAAAAGCTGACCGAGCTTTTCGGCGGCGAAAAGGTAAAAAAGGTCAGGGCTTAAGTCGTTACAAAAGCCGGGTTAATTTATGAATTTTAATTAAAAACAGCTTGAAAAAACACATATGTCTGATATAATAGACTAGATAATTAAAGACATAATTAAGGAGGGAAACAATTTGATAGAGGTAAAAAATCTGACAAAGCGCTTCGGCAGGATTACCGCAGTGGATAATGTCAGCTTTACGGTGAATGACGGTGAAATAGTGGGCTTTTTGGGGCCTAACGGCGCAGGAAAGTCAACTACTATGAATATGATGACCGGTTTTATTTCTTCAAGCGAGGGAACTGTCGTTATAGACGGATATGATATTTTGGAAGAGCCCGAAAAGGCAAAAAAGAGAATAGGCTATCTGCCCGAGATTCCCCCTGTTTACGGCGATATGACCGTTTCGGAATATTTGGATTTTGTCTGCGGCCTTAAAAAGGTTAAAAAAGCCGAAAAAAAGGAAATGATTGAAGAAATTCTCTCTTCCGTAAGGCTTGAAGAGGTTAAAGACAGGCTTATTAAAAATCTCTCAAAGGGCTACCGCCAGAGGGTAGGGCTTGCCCAGGCCCTTGTGGGTCATCCGGGAACGCTTATTCTTGACGAGCCTACAGTAGGGCTTGACCCCAAACAGGTTTTGGAGATGAGAGAGGTTATAAGAGGTTTGGGAGAAAAGCACACCGTTATTTTAAGCTCACATATTTTACAGGAGGTAAGTGCGGTTTGTGACAGAGTTATTATAATAAACAAGGGCAAAATAGTAGCTTCCGACAAAACCTCGGCCCTTTCCGACAAAATTGTAGGAAACAGGGTTATGCTGGAAATAAAGGGCGGCGAAGAGGAAGCAAGAGAAGCCTTTGAAAGCCTTGAAGAGGTTGTAAGCATAGAAATAACCCCCGGGGAGGAAAGCCTTGAGATAACCGCCGAGGGAATTGAGGGGGCCGACATAAGAGAGGCGCTCTACGAAGTCTGCCGTGAAAAGGGTTTTGTTATTCTTGTTATGAAGCCTGTTGACATAAGCCTTGAAGACATATTTATGAAGGTTGTTGACGGAAGTATGGAAGAAGAGCTTATAAAAGCAGCAAAAGCCGAAGCCGAAAGCGAAGCCGCCGAAGAAGAGGAAGAAAGCGGCGAAGGTGAAACAGAGGAAGAAGCAGGCGAAGAGAGCAAAACCGAAATAACCGAAAGCTATTCCGCAGATATTTATACAGCCGAAATCGGCGAAAAAATCGAAATTATAAGAGACGGCGAAGAGCCCGGAGCCCAAAAGGGCGAAGCTTCGGAAGAAGCGGCAGAGGAGGAAGAAGAAAATGACGGCGATTTATAAAAAGGAATTAAGAACATATTTCAACACAATTACTGGTTATATTTTCCTCGGCTTTTTTGTGGCTATAACGGGCATTTACTTTATGATTAACAATATGAGCACAGGCAGCCTTAACTACGCTGACACTCTGGCCGGTTCGCTTATGCTTTTTTGGATACTTATTCCCGTTTTGACGATGCGTCTTTTTGCCGAGGAAGCCAGACAGAAAACAGACCAGCTTCTTTTTACATCTCCTGTGGGAATTTGGGGTGTTGTTTTGGGTAAGTTTTTTGCCGCTGTTTCTCTTTTTGTTACAGGCGTTTTGATAACGGGAATATTCCCCTTTGTTTTAAGCCGCTTCGGTACTATAGCTGTGGGGGAGACGATAAACGTTATGTTCGGCTATGTTATTATGGGCTGTGCCCTTATTTCCGTAGGTATTTTCATTTCAGCCCTTACGGATAACCAGATTGTGGCGGCAGTGGCTACATTTGCGGCGTTGTTTGTGCTTTTTATGATAGACAGCTTTACGGCGGAGATGCCCATTACGGCTTCGGCTTCACTTGTTTTTGTGGCCGCTCTTATAATAATATTCGCCTTTATACTCTACAGCTCGGGTAAAAATGTACTTTTAAGTGTGATTTTTGCCGTTATTGCTATAGCTTGCGAGGTTGGAATTTATTTTTTAAATCCTTCCGTTTATGACGGGCTTATTTCAAAATTTTTCGGTTGGTTTTCTATGATAACGAGATTCGAAAACTTTTATGCCGGGGTTTTCTCCCTTGCAGACACCGTATATTATATAAGCTTTGCATTTGTGTTTGTATATTTAACGGTTAATATAATCGAAAAACGCAGATGGTCATAAGGAGGAGAATATAATGAAAATATTCAGTGACAAAAGATTCAGATACGGCACTTATTCAACACTCTGCGCCGTTATTGTTATAGCTTTGGCGGTTCTTGTCAATCTTATTGCCGGAAGCATAAATTATAAAAAGGACTTAACCCCAAACTCAATTTATGCCATAACAGACGCAACAAAAGAGGTTTTAAGCGGCCTTGATGACGAGGTTACAATATATGCTCTTTATCAGACAGGCCAGGAGGACACTGTTATAACCCAGATTCTCGACCAGTATGACAATGCATCGGGAAAGATAAATGTTTCAGTGAAGGACCCTGTTCTTTATCCACAGTTTGTTGAGCAGTATACCGGCGGAGGCTCTGTTTCAACAGGCAGCTTAATCGTTGAATCGGGAGACAGATATAAGGTTATTCAAAGCAGCGAGCTTTATACCTCTTCTATGGATTATTCCACAGGGGAAACGGCTCAAAGTGTAAGCGCCGAAAGCAAAATAACAAGCGCCGTTCAGTATGTTACCTCCGACAGCCTGCCGATTTTATACACTGTTACGGGACACAACGAAATGACGCTTTCAGACATAGGAAGTGCTCTTTCAGACGATCTGGAAACGGCCAACTACGAGATAAGAGACATAAACCTTTTTGACAGCGATATACCGGAAGACTGTTCTGTTTTGGTTCTTACAACACCCCAAAACGACTATACGGCGGCCGAGGCCGAAAAGGTCAAGGCATATCTTGCAAATGACGGCAGAGCCATTTTTATGATTGACTATCAGTATAACGCTTTTGAAAATGTTTCTTCCATACTTGCCGACTACGGCCTTTCTCTCGACAATCCCATAATTTTCGAGGGAGACTCAAGCTATCAGTATGAAAACTATCCTACGGCCATTCTTCCCGACATAGCCATTCACGACGCTACGGCCGATATGGCTCAGAAGAGGGTTCTTTTTACAACCGCCTACGGCATAACGGAGCTTCCCGATAAGAGAGTTTCAACAACGGTTGAGCCTCTCCTTACAACGTCGTCGTCTGCCTTCGGAAAGGTAAATGAAGATGAAACGGTCACAAAATCGGAAGAGGATATCGACGGCCCCTTTAACGTAGCCGTTGCGGTAACAGACAGCACGTATACCGATACGTCACACGTTACAAAGCTTGTTGTATGTTCGGCATATTATTATACGCTTTATTCATACGCCGACGCCATGGTAAGCTATGGAAATTCAGACTTTATTTTAGGCTGTATAAACTGGCTTAACGACAGCTCGGACACAGAGACGGTCACAATAAGCGCCAAGTCACTGGCTTCCGAAACATTCTACACAGACTATGCACAGTCTGAGAGAATTAAATATACCTGCGTTATTTTCCTTCCTCTTTTCATAATAGGAATGGGCTTCTGGGTTTGGTTTTCAAGGAGGAACAAATAAATGAAGAAAAAACTGCCTGTACTTGCCGGGCTTATAGTTCTTCTTATTGTTTTGTCGGTTGTTTATGTCTTGTCGAAAGGTAGCGAGGAGGGAACGGCGGAGGAAGAAGAGCCCCAGTACACAAGCAAATCCACTGCGGCGGTAGACATAGCCGACGACGTGACAATAACGGAAATCAAAGCCGAAAGATATGAGCTGCCGGCAGGGCTGGGCCTTTCGGAGCCCTATGACCTGAAGGACGGAAATATCAGAGTATATCTTGAAGATGACAGCTATTATATAGAAGGCTATGAAGACTGCGCCTTAAGCGACAGCATGAGCGCCTATATTGACGGCTTTTATTCTCTTTACGCAGAAAATGAGCTTAAGGAGCATGACGGGCTTTCGGCCTACGGCCTTGACAATCCCAAAGGGGTGTTCAGCTTAAGCTTAAGCGACGGCTCAGAAATAACGGTTACTGTGGGAAACCCCACGGCGGACAGGGTAAGCTATTATGTTATGACGTCACAGAGTGACAGCGTTTATGCTGTTGTAAATTCACTTATTTCAAGCTGGTTTTACGGCTTAAACGACTTACTTGACAAGAGTCTTCCGGAAATAAACCAGGAGGAAATAACCTTTGTTTCCGTTAAGGATAAGGCTGAGGAAAACACTCTTCTTATAACCTATGACGAAAATGACTCTTCCGCAGTGGGAAACAGTCTGACTACCCTTATAATGAGAAGCCCGGTAAACGGCCTAGCGGTTTATCCCTATAATCTTCAGACTACGATTTTAAGCGGCAGCAGCATGCTTAAGCTTACCGACATAGTCGAAATAAATCCCGGCGATTTAAGCGTCTACGGCCTTGAAGAGCCGGAGTATGAGCTTACGGTTATAGACACCGAAAACACATTTGCCCTTGATATAGGAACAGCCGCCGACGAAACACATACCTACTGTATGCTCCCCGGAGGGAACATTGTTTATACAACCTACACAAGCGGCGTTGAGCCTGCGGTAAACTACAATATTTACGAATTTGTGGAAAGATTTGTAAATTTACAGTACAGAAGATATGTTGATGAGGTAACAATAGAAAATGCAAACGGAGACGACTACACTCTGACCTTCGGCGACGACAGCGTTAACAAGGAAGGTGTAGACAACAGAGTGGCCTATCTTAACGGCAAGAGCTTCGAGCGAACCGAAATTTCCGACTTTTATCAGCTTCTCGTAGGCATAACCTTCGAAAGAATAGAGGAAAACGCCGAAATAAGCGGCAATCCCGGCCTTACGATTACCTATAAGCTTCTTGACGGAACCGTAACTGCGGATAAATATTTTGACTATGACTCAAACTATTATGTTGTCGAAAAGGACGGAACATCAACCGGCTTTATTGTCAGCAAAACCTACGTAAGCAGAATGCTCACGAAAGCGGCAGAGCTTACAGCATAAAAAAT
>JAJQCI010000127.1 GCA_021202835.1 Clostridiales bacterium
GATGAGAATGTGTAAATTTTAAAATCTTTACATATTCCCGATCGAAGGACAAAAGGGATTAAAAGCGGACATAAATCCCTTAAAAGTAATTATAATATTACTTTGTCCAATAAGGAGGATTTATTAATGATTAGTTTTGCAACACATCGTGAACATGAGAAAAAGACATTTAAAATTTTTATTAACGGTCTGATTGTGCTGGGTATTATGCTTCTGTTTTCTTCTATGGCGAAAGCCGAGGTAAAGGCAGAGGAAATTACGGCCGTTTCCCCGGAAGCTGTTTCCGAGGAGGAGGACGTCTCCGCAGGGAGCAAATATACCGTATACACAGTAGTTGTTCAGGACAATTACGGAACCGAAGTATATACCACATCAAAAGATCCCAAAACAATAGGCGACTTCTTCGCCGAAAACGGCATTGTTTTGGGTGACCTTGATATCTTAAGAGGTGAACTCACCGACCCTATTTCATCGGGTATGGTTATCAACATTAAGAGAGCGGAGGATGTCTCCTTCCTTATTGACGGTGAAGATATTTATACAATATATATGAATGTAAACACCGTAGGCGAGGCCCTGAGCCTTCTCAAGGAAGAAACGGGAATAAACTATACCCTCGGCGAGGGCTTCAGCTCGTCACAGTCTTATGACATTGTTGATTTAATCCCCGTTGTGTCGGTTTATACCAAGGTTGAAACAAAAATAGCCGACTACTATTTTGACACTGAAATCATTGAAAACCCCGACCTTGAGGAAGGCGTTACAAACGTTTTAAGTGAAGGTCAGGTAGGAAGCAGAGAGATTACCGTAAGGGTAAACTATGAAAACGGCGAGGCTGTTTCCACTGAAACTCTCAGCGAAACAATACTTGTTGAACCTGTAAACAGAATTGTTGAAATAGGAACTAAAACGGAAGAACCCGAGGAAGAAGAAGAAGAAACAACAGCTGCCTTTTCTATGGGAACCGTTGTAAGACAGCTTGTTATGAACGCCTCTGCATATTCGGCCGACTATGCCTGCACGGGCAAAACCCCCGGAATGGCCGGCTACGGTATTACAGCCAGCGGTATGAAGGCTCAGTACGGCGTTGTTGCCGTTGACCCCAGAGTTATCCCTTTGGGAACCAGGCTTTACGTAGAGGGCTATGGATATTGTATAGCTGCCGACACGGGAAGTGCCATTAAGGGCAACAAAATCGACCTTTGCTTCAATTCCTACAGTGAAGCCGTAAACTACGGCAGAAGAAATGTTACCGTTTATATTTTAGCTTAATAAGCGGCAGTTAAATCCATAAAAATCAAAAGGACCTAAGGAAAATGAATTTCACATCTTCCTTAGGCCCTTTTTATTCGGCAGGCCCTTTCCTCTAAAAAGGAAAGACCTGCCGTTTTTTTAATTTCAAACCTGTATGTTTTTAATTTTCATAATTTGGTTAAGGGCGCTTAAAATAGCTCTGAAGGAGGATTTCGCCGTATTTGTTGATATACCTACGCCGTAGAATACTTCCTTGCGGCAGTTGTGAAGCTGAATATATGTTATGGCTCTTGACTTGTTGCCGTAGTCGAGAGAGTGCTGGCTGTAGGTTACGATTTCAAATTCAACATCGAATTTCTTCTTTATGGAGTCACAGAAAGCGTCTATAACGCCGTTTCCCGAGCCTTCAATAGTCGAAAATTCGCCGTTTATGAGAATGTCAGACTTAATTGTAACAACCTTGCCCTTTGAGCTTTCATAATAATATTTAAGTGACAGAGGGTTCATTACATAGTAGGTTTCAAAGAAAAGATCATAGATTTCTTCAAATGAGAGCTCTTTGTTTTTCTCGTCTGAAACCTTTGTTACAATAAGGCTGAAGGCCTGCTGCATCTGTTTGGGAACAGACAAGCCGTAGTTGTGCTCCAATATATATGAAACGCCGCCCTTGCCGGACTGGCTGTTTATTCTTATAATTGGGTCGTAGCTTCTGCCTACGTCGGCAGGGTCAATGGGAAGATAAGGTACCTCCCACCTGTCGGGATGCTCCTCAAGGCGCTTCATGCCTTTCTTTATTGCGTCCTGGTGAGAGCCCGAAAAGGCAGTATAAACAAGGTCGCCTACGTAAGGATGTCTCGGGTCGATTTTCATATTTGTTGACTTTTCATAAATGTCTATGGCTTCTGTTATATTTGAAAAGTCAAGCTTTGGGTCAATTCCCTGTGTAAACATATTAAGAGCAACAACCATAATGTCACAATTTCCCGTTCTTTCGCCGTTTCCGAAAAGAGTTCCCTCTACTCTGTCGGCCCCTGCCATAAGGCCAAGCTCAGTAGCGGCTATGCCCTCGCCTCTGTCATTGTGGGCGTGAAGGCTCAAAACAACGTTTTCCCTGTATTTAAGATTGCGGCTGCAATATTCAATCTGGTCTGCATATATGTTGGGGGTTGCCATTTCAACGGTTGAGGGCAGATTTATAATAACCTTTCTGTCTTCCGTCGGCTTCCAAACGTCTAAAACGGCGTTGCAGACTTCACAGGCATAGTCAACCTCTGTTCCCGTAAAGCTTTCGGGAGAATATTCAAAACGGAAATGTTCCCTTCCGTATTCATCGGCAAGTTCATTCAAAAGCTTTGCCCCGAAAACGGCCAAATCCTTTATTTCATCCTTTGACATATTGAAAACAACGTCTCTTTGGAGAGTTGAAGTAGAGTTGTAAAGGTGAACGACAGACTGTGTCGGGCAGCCCTCTAAGGCTTCGAAGGTTCTTCTTATAATGTGTTCTCTGCTCTGTGTAAGAACCTGTATTGTAACGTCCTCGGGAATAAGGTTCTGCTCTATAAGGGCACGGCAGAAAGCAAATTCTGTGTCACTGGCAGCCGGAAAGCCTATTTCAATTTCCTTAAAACCTATTTTAACAAGATATTTGAAGAAATTTATCTTTTGGTCAAGGTTCATAGGGGTAATGAGAGCCTGATTTCCGTCACGAAGGTCAACCGAGCACCAAATGGGTGCTTCTGTGATAACCTTGTCGGGCCATGTTCTGTCTTTTAAATTGATTTGGGGGAACGGTCTGTATCTGTGAAAATTCATCGCCATAGCTTATACATCTCCTTTTTTGATTTTTTTCGGCAATAAAAAAACCTCCGTCTCAAAGAGACGAAAGCATAATTCTTCCGCGGTACCACTCTAATTCATCTTTGAAAAAGATGCGCTCATATCGGGTACTTCCATACCCTGTCCTTAAATAACGGGGGACTTATCCGTCAAAACCTACGCTGCTTTTTTAAAGCAGGTTCAGCCTTGCCACTCAAAGGCGAGTTCAGACTTTTTCCGACAGTGCCTTTCACCACCCGGCACCTCTCTGACGACATCTCAAGCCCTACTACTCCTTATCACAGTGTTTCTCTTATCACTGAAATCAGTTTAACACACTCGTTCATCTTTGTCAAGCAGTTTTTTCAAACAATAATAATTTTTAAATGAGAATAACTTTCTATTGAAAATATGGGCTGTATTTATTTTTAAACACATAGCTGTCAGAAAAAGGGCGGCCTTTTTTAAGCCGCCGAAAAATAAGTGTCAGTTTTGGTGTTCTATAAGCCTGTTTTCGTCTATTCTGGAATATATCGTTAGGGCGTAAAGGCCGCAGAGTCCCACAAGCCCATAGATAATTCTGGAAATAAGCGAACTCATTCCCCCGAAAAGAACGGCTATAAGGTCAAATTGAAAAAAACCTATAAGTCCCCAGTTTATTGCACCTATGATTATAACCGTCAGAGCTGTTATGTCATAAGGCTTTGTATTCATAAAAATACCTCCTTGCTGATAAGTTATCCCTTTATTAGCTTTCCCACGACACTGTTTTTTATAAATTAAATTTTTCGGAAAATAAGGCGCTCAAAAGGGGCAGGGCCAAAAACCCTGCCCTCTGAAACGCTCAGAAAAGCCTGTCAGAACAAACCTACAATAAAGGCTATAAAGGCAGCCGCAGCTCCGAGAGTAAGAATAAGGGGCATACCGCAGCCCATACAGCCGCAGCCGTTTCCGTATCTTCTTCCCATACCGTAGCCGAAACCTCCCATGGGGCGAGGCGGTGGCGGCATCATGGGCCCTCTCATTCCGCCGGGTCCTCCCATGGGGCCTCTGCCCATTCCGCCGGGGCCTCCCATAGGGCCTCTGCCCATTCCGCCCGGTCCGCCGGGCCCTCTTCCGGGTCCTCCTCCCGGTCCTCCCATTGGCATAAAAATCACTCCTTCTTATATATTTTATTTTCTTAATATCATTTTACCATAATTTTTTCTGATTTCAATAAAAATATAATTAAAAAGGGATAAAATCACAGAATATTTATAACAGTTAAGTTGTCAGTGTCATTAAGCCGGTGTAATCGATAAAAATGCAGGTGTTTTCGGATGTCGGCCGGCAGCGGTCAGCCATATCGGAAAATTAAGAAATTTTAATAAAAACTTTGGCTGCCGCCGTTGGAAGCTTACCCCTTAAATTAGCTAAATGACATTGGTTAAGCTATTGCTTATGAATTTTTTTCTAAAATAATTGACTATTTAATCATTTAGTTGTATACTTTAGAAAAGGAAATGCTTATATAAGAATTTATTTTGTGTTTTCGGCATTCCCATAAAAAGAATTTTACAGGAGGAATTAATATGAAAATCGTACTTGCTTATTCGGGCGGACTTGATACTTCCGTTATTATACCTTGGCTTAAAGAAAACTATGATAATCCGGAAATTATCGCCTGCTGTGTTGACGTAGGCCAGGGCAGTGAAACAGACGGCCTTGAAGAAAAGGCTCTTGCCCAGGGGGCTTCAAAGCTTTATATTCTCGACGTAAGAGATGAATTTATTAGAGAATACATATATCCTATGGTTAAGTGCGGAGCAATTTACGAAGACAAGTATCTTTTGGGTACATCTATTGCACGTCCTCTTATAGGCAAAAAGCTTGTTGAGGTTGCCCTTAAGGAAGGGGCAGACGCTATCTGTCACGGCGCTACCGGCAAGGGCAATGACCAGATTCGTTTTGAGCTTGCCATTAAGGCCCTTGCTCCCCAGATTAAGGTTATTGCGCCCTGGAGAACATGGGACATTACCTCAAGAGACGAAGAGCTTAAATATCTTGCAGACAGAGGGCTTCCCGTTCCCATGACTAAGGAACAGAGCTATTCGAGAGACAGAAACCTGTGGCATATAAGCCATGAAGGCCTTGACCTTGAAGACCCGGCAAACGAGCCCGACTTTAAGAAGCTTCTTACTCTCGGCGTAAGCCCCGAAGAAGCTCCCGACGAGCCTACATATGTTGAAATAGGCTTCGAAAAGGGTATTCCCGTTACTCTTAACGGCAAGGAGGTTACTCCCATCGAGCTTATGGATACACTTAACGAGCTTGGCGGAAAGAACGGCGTAGGTATCTGTGACCTTGTTGAAAACAGATGTGTAGGTATGAAGTCGAGAGGCGTTTATGAAACTCCCGGCGGATCTATTCTCTATGCCGCACACAGAGATCTTGAATATCTTTGCCTTGACAAGCAGACAACGGCTTTTAAGGAAATTATAAGAACAAAATATACAGAGCTTCTCTATTCGGGCGAGTGGTTTACTCCTCTTATGGAGGCTTTACAGGCTTTTGTTGACAAAACTCAGGAGACAGTTACAGGTACATCGAGACTTAAGCTTTACAAGGGCAACATCATTTCAGCCGGCGTTAAGTCTCCAAACAGCCTTTACAATGCAGAGCTTGCAAGCTTTACAACAGGCGAGCTTTATTCTCATAAGGATGCAGAGGGCTTTATAAATCTCTTCGGTCTTCCTCTTAAGGTCAGAGCTATGATGGGGCTTAATAAGCAGTATTTGAAATAATAAAAATAATAAGAACCGCTGACGACAAGGCTTCCCTAAAAAGGGGAACTGTCACCGGCGGCCGATAGGTGAAAAAAAGAGGGGAGAAACAGGCTGTGATAATTTTGATATTTCCGATATTGATTTTTGCGGCTCAGTTTTTTCTCTGCTTTAAGGGAAACAAAACCGCAAAGCACATTCCTGTTTACATACTGCTGATTTGCTTTATTTTAAGCATACTGCTTTATGCCGGAATATTCGGCAAATGGGGTACCGCAGATCCGGAAAAGCAGCTTTTGGGCATAGTTTACCATGGCGGTTACGAACCGACATATCAGATTCTGGCGGTATTTTTCTTTATTATAACCGGCGCTGCCTGTTTGGCAGACGGAGCGGCATGGACAGCTTACAAAATTTGGCTTAGGGCGCTTTGCCGGAAAGGGGAGAGATGAGCCGTGATAATTTTTATACTGATTTTTGCCATTCAGCTTTTCCTTTGCTTTAAAGGCAGCGAAACGGCGAAGCTTGTTCCTTTTTATGTGTGTCTTCTTGGCTTTGTTTTCTGCATACCGCTTGGTATGGGCATATTCGGCAGCTGGGGAACGGAGGTGCCGGCACATCAGGCTTTGGCATTTATTATTGCAATTATCGACGGTGTGGCATGTTTGGCGATTTTTGCGGCGCACATAGTTTACAAAATATATTTAAAAATTACACACAGATATATTTGACAGTTATTATAAGAGGGGTGTCTTTCGGCGCCCCTTTCTTTGAAAGGAGAAATCTATGAAAAAACTTTCGAACGGAAGGCTTTCCGTTGAGGCTGACAGCTTTACGGATCATTTTCATTCTTCCATTTCCTTTGACAGCAGAATGTATAAGGAGGACATAACAGGCAGCATTGCCCACGCAAGGATGCTTGGCAGACAGGGTATAATTCCCTTTAAGGATTCCCAGACGATAATTTCCGCCCTTGAAGCTATTCTTAAAGACATCGAGACGGGCAAAATAACTTTTGACGAAAAGGCGGAAGACATTCATATGAATGTGGAGACAATTTTAACCGAGAGAATAGGCGATGTGGGAAAGAAGCTTCACACAGGCAGAAGCCGCAACGACCAGGTTGCTCTTGACATAAGAATGTATCTTAAAAATCAGGTGACGGACATAAGGGAGCTTATATATAAGCTTCTTGAGGTCATAAACAATATGGCTAAGGAGCATACGGAGACGATTATGCCGGGCTTTACGCACCTTCAAAACGCCCAGCCTGTCACATTTGCCCACCATATTTTAAGCTATTTTGAAATGTTTTCAAGAGATTCCGACAGGCTTGCCGACTGCTATAAGAGGATAAATGTTATGCCCTTGGGTTCCGGGGCTCTTGCCGCCACAACCTACAATTTGGACAGAGAAGCTGTCTGCAAAGAACTGGACTTTGACAGCGTAACGAGAAATTCAATGGACGGCGTCTCCGACAGAGATTTTGTCTGCGAGGTGCTTTTCTGTCTTTCTCTTCTTATGATGCATTTGAGCCGCTTCTGTGAGGAGCTTGTTTTGTGGAGCTCTCAGCAGTTTAAGTTTATAGAGATTTCCGACGCTTACGCAACAGGCAGTTCTATTATGCCCCAGAAGAAAAACCCGGACATGGCGGAGCTTATAAGAGGAAAAACAGGCCGTGTTTATGGCGAGCTTATTGCTCTTTTAACCACCCTTAAGGGCCTGCCCCTTGCTTATAATAAGGATATGCAGGAGGACAAGGAGGGCGTTTTCGACGCTGTTGACACTGTTAAAATGTGTCTGCCCGTGTTTATAAATATGATTAAAACAATGAAGATAAACAAAGAAAACATGCTTGCTTCGGCGAAGCTGGGCTTTATGAATGCTACCGACGGCGCCGACTGGCTTGTTAAACATGGCGTTCCCTTCAGAGACGCCCACAGCATAATGGGCGAAATCGTTATGTATTGTATTGAAAAGGGCAAAAATCTCGAAGAACTGAGCCTTGATGAATATAAGTCATTCAGCCCTGTTTTTGTTGAAAGCATTTATGACGACATCGACCTTAAAAGCTGTGTAAACAGAAGAACGGTTAAGGGCGGCCCCTCTAAGGAATATATTGACAGGCTTATTGCCGAAAATGATAAGCTTTTAAAGGGGGAAAGGTTTTTATGAAGGCTGTAGAAATAGGCAATGTTGTCAAAAATGAAAGACTGGCAGAGGGAATTTACGACCTTAAAATAAGGCTGCCGAAGATTGCCCCTCTTGCCGCCTGCGGCCAGTTTGTGGAGGTCTACCCCGACAACGGCGCAAACCTTCTTTCACGCCCCATAAGCATATGCAGCATTGAGGGGGACGTTATAAGACTTGTTTTTCAGGTTGTGGGAAAGGGAACGAAGATTTTCTCCGAGCTTAAGGAAGGGGACGAAATAAGAGTTTTAGGCCCCTGCGGAAACGGATATCCCATTGTGAAGGCTTCAAAATATATTCTTGCCGGAGGAGGAATAGGTGTTCCGCCCCTTTATGAAACGGCCAAAAGGCTCAGAGAGATGGGCGAGGTCGAAGTGTTTTTAGGCTTCAGAAGCGGCAGCTTTTTAACAGAGGATTTTGAAAGGCTTGGGGTTAAGGTGCATATTGCCACAGACGACGGTTCTGTGGGCTTCAAGGGGAACGTTGTGGGGCTTATGGAAAGCCTTGACGCAAAGGGAGACGTTATTTATTCCTGCGGCCCAAAGATAATGTTAAAATATTTGGCCAAATTCGGCGAGGGCAGGGGAATTCCCACCTATGTTTCTATGGAGGAAAGAATGGCCTGCGGAATAGGGGCGTGTGTGGGCTGTGTTTTAAAAATAAAAAGCGGTGACGGCTATGAACACAAAAAGGTCTGTAAGGACGGCCCCGTTTTTGATTCAAGGGAGGTAATTTGGGAATGATTGATACAAGAGTGAAAATTGCCGGAGTTGAATTTAAAAACCCTGTTACCACAGCATCGGGCACCTTCGGAAGCGGACGTGAATTCAGCGATTTTGTGGATTTAAACAGACTGGGTGCCGTTACGGTAAAGGGAGTGGCGGCGAAGCCCTGGCCGGGAAACGACGCACCCAGAATTGCCGAGGTTTACGGAGGAATGCTTAATTCCGTCGGGCTTCAGAATCCGGGGGTTGACTATCTTATAAATGAGGATGTTCCGTTTTTAAGACAGTTTGACACAAAAATTATAGTGAATGTCTGCGGACACACTATAGATGAATACACTGAGTGTGTCAGAAGGCTTCGTGAGGCCGATGTTGATATGCTTGAGCTTAATATTTCCTGCCCCAACGTAACAGAAGGGGGAATGGCCTTCGGCACGGACTGCAAAATGATAGAAAAGGTTGTTTCAGCGGTAAAAAGAGAAGCCAAACAGCCCCTTATAGTTAAAATGAGCCCAAACGTAACCGACATAACGGAAACGTCAAGGGCCGCAGAGGCCGCCGGAGCCGACGCCCTTTCAATGATAAATACGCTGACAGGCATGAAAATTGACATAAACAAAAGAAAGCCGATTCTTGCCAACAAAATAGGGGGAATGAGCGGCCCTGCCGTTAAGCCTGTGGCTGTAAGAATGGTTTGGCAGACGGCAAAGGCCGTTAAAATACCCATTATAGGTATGGGCGGAATAATGTGTACTGAGGACGCCGTTGAATTTATAATGGCCGGTGCGTCTATGGTAGCCGTCGGAACGGCAAACTTTGTAAATCCTGCGGCAACAATGGAAATTGTGTCGGGAATAGAAGCCTTTATGGAGAAAAACGGAATAAGCAGCTTAAGCGAAATAAGAGGTATTGTTTAATACAGATGAAAAGCTTCTGCAGTCACATTTGACCTGAGTCCGGAACTGTTGCGTTTGTTTTATCAAAAAAAACGAAAAATTTCAAAAATGTGCTTGACAAGGGGGCTTAAGGGATATATAATGTTTGGTGAATGAAAATTTTCTCTTGGGAAAAGGTTTCTTAAGAGAGCGGAACGGCTTTGCCGTTATATTTATTTATTGGAGGAAAATTTCATGGCTAACATTAAATCCGCTAAGAAGCGTATCTTAGTAATTAACAAGAAAACTTTAAGAAATAAGATGATTACTTCTGCAACAAAGACTTCTATTAAGAAGGTTGTTGCTGCTGTTGAAAGCGGCAACAAGGAAGAAGCTAAGAAGGCTCTTTCAGCTGCCACAAAGACTATGGATATGGCTTGTTCAAAGGGAGTATATCATAAGAATCATATTTCAAGAAAAAAGTCACGTCTTGCCAAGCTTGTTAATAAGTTAGGTTAAAAAAATTGCCGCCTTTCGGGCGGCTTTTTAATTGTGAAAATTGTTTTAATTAAGCATATCTGTGTATTTTTTTAAAATTTCGTCAACTAAGGCCGGGTTAAGCTTGTTTGCGTTTATTACCGGCTGAACAGGCTTACCGGTGTTTACGGATTTTGTATAAAGAATTAAATCTATCCATCTGTCGAATTTATAGCCTGTGTTTTTCAAAACGGCTTCTTTTTTAAAGCCCAGGCCTTCGTGAAGGCCCTCGCTTTCAGGGTTAGGCCGGGCTATAAGGGCATATATCTGCTTTATGTTCATAAGAACGGCGGTGTCTATAAGAGTGCCGTAAAGGGCCTTCCCTATGCCTCTGCCCTTTGCTTCTTCTCTTAAATAAACGGAAAGCTCAATATCCCAGCCGAAGGCGGCTCTTTCCATAAATCTTGCCCCGTAGCAGTAGCCCAAAAGCCTGCCCATGTCTTCGCAGACATAATAGGGATATTCCGACAAAATATGAGAAACCCTTTTTTTGAAATCACTTACCGAAGGGACGGTGTATTCAAATGTTACCGCTGTGTTTAAAATGTAGGGGCTGTATATTTCAAGTATTTCTTCGGCGTCTGATATTTTCGCTTTCCTTATTATCATAAATGTTCTCCTAAATTATTTTACTGTCTTGTAATATAATCTGTCTTGTAAACAACGTCCTTGTCAAACTCCGCCGCTTTTGCCGTATATAAGCGGTAGGGCTCAAAATATTCATATAAAAAGCCGTAAACGGAAGCCTCGCTGAAGCTGCTTCTCAGAGCGGATTTTGAAGCAAGATTGAAAACCGAAAAATAAGTCATATATTCAAGAGTGTTTTTGTTTGAATATATTTCCTCCGGTTCAACGCCGTTTTCAATATCCTCTGCCATAATTTTGAGATAATCACAGCATTTATATAAAATTTCCCTGTCGAGAAGACAGCGCTTCGGCGCCGGCGTTTCGTCAAGCTTAGCTCTTATGGCTTCTTCGGCTTTGATATAGGCCTCGGCCTTTGTGTATTCATCTTCGTTTTTGAAGAATGAAAGTGCGGTATTATATACAGATGAAATTTCCTGACGGTAGGAGTTTACCTCTGCCTGTTCTTCATCATCAAGGTTTGTTACAACATAATTGTAATATGTTTCTTTCTCCATTTCCTTATTGACAGCTTCGGTGAAATCTTCGATGTCGAATTCTTCATATTCTTCTGAACAGTCGGCGGAGTCTCCCATAAACTCATCGATTTTTTCTTTTGTGTAATATTCATTGTTGGGCTGCAGGTAGAGCTGGGCTCTTTTATTGTGGAAGGCCTGAGCCTTAACCGTCATATCGGTAAATTCACTTATAAAGCCGGAGGCTTCGCCCTCTGTTTCGGCCGCTGTCCCCAAGATTTCTTCATAGTTTTTTATTTCGCCTGCCGCAGTCTGTTCAAGCTTTAACATTTCCGTCATAATATAAGGCCCCACAAGCTTTTGCCTTCTTATATATTCGTCGCTTGTGGGTGCGCCGTAGAAGGCATAGCCGCCGGTTTCATACCCCAGCGCATTTCCGTATAAACCAAGACCCGTGCCCGTTATTTGGTATGCTTTTGAATCCTCCGTATCCAGAGGTTCATATATAAAATTGCCTAAAGATACCGTATAGCCGAATTTGTCTTCCACACCGTCTATAATTTCGTTTGAACGCCTTGTGATGTCGGCTTCGTTATATTTAAAGCTGTTGTAAAGCAGGTGAAGAACCAGCCCGTCGGCATAATCCCCGGCCAGAGTCTTTATTTCGGCCATTTCATCATCGGAAATTTCATAATCGGGCGCAGTCTCTGCGGCCGTTTCTTCGGCTTCTGTTTCCGTTGCTGTTTCTGTTGTTTTGTCTGCTTCGGCAGCTCCCCTTGTCAGGCTTACTGTTTTGTCGGCACTGTCCCACTCAACCTCAAGCCCGGCAGCTTCGCCTATGGCCCTAAGCGGCAGCATCATTGAGCCGTCAATGATTTGGGCCGGAACATCAAGTTCTTTTTCCTCTCCGTTCATTACAAAAAAACCGCTGTCGGCCGTAATGGTTATTTCGTTGTCGCTGCTTTTGAAAACAGCCGTTTTTGTTTCCCCGTTCCAGCTTATTTCATAGCCCAGCTGTTCGAAAACGCCCCTTACGGGGATGAGGGTTCTGCCTTCGGAGACAACAGGCTCATTTCCGCTGAACGAAACCTCGTTTCCGTCTAAAACAACACTTATTTCTCCTCCGTAAACCGTCAGCACCGTTAAAAGCAGCACAGCCGGCAAAACAATAAATTTTTTCATATTTTTCTCCCTTCTGAATCAAGATATTTTCATTTTATCACTGTTAATGAAAAAAAGCAATAGAAAAGGCGGTAAACTAATCACAGCTTTATTAGTTAAATTTTATTGCGGAATTTGTGGGTTTGTGATAAAATTACGT
>JAJQCI010000277.1 GCA_021202835.1 Clostridiales bacterium
CTTTAACACTTTAGAATAAGAAAAACACTTGGAAACTGCAGAGAAGCGGCATTTTTTGTCATACAGCAGGGATACAGAAACGGGAAAAAGGCTACAATAGAAAATGTGGCAAGGATTGGCAAGCATTCCGAATTGTTAAAAATAACAGATGCTCCTTTGGCATATGCCAAGGAACAGGCTGCCAAGTATAATGAAAAACAAAAAGCGGCATTGCCAGTATGGAAGTAAAAATTGACTTTAACGAAAAAATAAAATCAAGCGAAGCTTTGGTTTCCACAAGTAATCAGCTGAATATCGGATATTTTTATTTGCAGGAAATCTATCATCAGCTAAATGTGGGAGAGTTTTTCAAACAGGCTGCTGCGGATATGAAAATAACATTTGATCCGAATCTCATAAACAGATTTTTGGTTCATTCGAGAATTTTAAATCCGGCCTCTAAGCTGAGTACCCATAGACACCTGAACAAATTTTATGAGCAGCCGGAGTTTGAATATGCACATATTATGAAAACAATGGATATTATGGAGAAAAATTTTGACCAATATATAAGTCATCTTTTTGAAAACAGCAACAAAATCATTCGCAGAGATACGTTGGTGTGTTACTTCGACTGTACAGATTATTACTTTGTAGTTGAAGAGGAAGATGAAAACTATATAGAAGAAGTAACAGGAGAAATCGTAAAGGGTTTGAGAAGGTATGCTGTTTCAAAAGAACACAGGCCGAACCCGATAGTTGAAATGGGATTATTTATGGATGCAAAAGGCATACCTTTGTTGATGTGTATTGCTTCCGGCTCTGACAGTAAGCAAACTCACGCAATTCCACTTGAAGAGAAACTGACTAAAATGTTTCAGGGCAAAAAATTTATATATTGTGTCGATGCCGGTTTGGGATTCTTTGATATAAGAAAATTTAATTCAATGGGCGGCAGAGTCTTTGTTGTGACCCGATCTGTAAAAAAGCTTTCCGAGGTTATGAAACAGGCGGTTTTCAATGATTATGACTATAGACTTTTGTCAAACGACAGACCTGTTTCACTTGAAGCCCTAAAGACCTTTGATAAAACCAATAAAGCAAATTTACCGTTTTATCAGGACAAAGCCTACAAAATAATCATAGCCGACAGAGCAGTCGACACAGGGTTGTATACCGAAAAGAAATATAAAAACGGCAAGACAAAACCGGTCAAAGCCAAAGGCTTGCTGAAACAGAAGATAATTATCACCTTTTCAAGAAAAATGATGGAGTATCAAAAAGCTGTGCGCAGCAGGCAAATTGAAAGAGCAAAAAAGCTTCTTAAAAATATGAACCCTTCAACATACAAAAAAGGACCTCACGACGTCATACGCTTCATAAAAAGGAAATCTGTTTCTAAGTCAAATGATCCTGTTGCCGATAAGTATTACCTTGACCTAAGTGTAATTGAAGAAGAGGAAAAATACGACGGATTTTATGCTGCTGCAGCCAATTTGGATGACGACGCAGCCACAGTCCTCAACATAAATGCTCAAAGATACAAAATCGAAGACTGCTTTAGAGTGATGAAAACAACCCTTTCGGCCAGACCCGTCTATCATCAGCTGAGAAAACGCATAATCGCCCATTTTATGATCTGCTGCATGGCTTTGCTTGTCCTTCGGCTTTTGAAAACAAAGCTCGACGCAAATGAAAAACACTACACCACTGCAAATATAATTGAAACTCTCCAAAATATGGATGTAACTAATGTCATATGTTTATTGCGACAACAAAAATTTTATAAAACAGTAATTCGAGATATTATGATATATAAATAAGGATAGCAGTAAGGTATTAAATAACCTGTTGCTGTCCTTGTTTATTATTGAAAATTAATCTCCAATTTTTTGTGTTATAACAAATGTTGTTTATAAAGAAAAAAATTATGGAAGTGATGATTAACAAGTTCTTCCTTATGTGTTATAATTTATTTATAGCTAAGTGATGTCAATTCAGTAACAAGAAAAAGTGAGTTGAGGCAAATGGACAGTGAAAAGAGAGCGTTTTTAGAAAAATTGTATAATGATTACAGCGAAAGGCTGTATGCTTATGTGTATTGCAGAACCGGGGATTATGACCTGTCGATTGATATTGTTTTGGAAACCTATCTTACGGCAGCGGAAAAGATTGATGAGGTATATGACCATCCCAACAGGCTTGGATGGCTTTACAAAACGGTGAAATTTAAGACTTTGGAAGCCTGCAGAAAGAAGTATGTAAGTGACGGAAAAAGCGGAAGAAAATATCCTGTTGAGGTTGAGGCTTTGGATGAGCAGAATGGTAATATTGCCGACGAAAAAGACTGTTTTGAAGAAATTATTGAAAATGATGCTTTTGAGGAATACGGCAAGCTCCTGAGTAAGAGGGAGTTTGAGTACATTACATATAGGTATAAAGATGAAAGATATTGCGGAGAAAATGGATATAAGCTATACGAGTGCGACTACGCTGTGGTCGGCTGTAAAGAAGAAACTTAAAAAATTTAAAAAAAATAAAAAACTTTAAAAATTATACTGACTTTTTGGGTCGAATTTCACATATATAAGTAGGAGGGGTAATTATGCAGAGAAATTTGGAGAAAGAGGAAAAAATAAAACAGGAGGTCGAAGCACTTAACAGAGAACTTGACGATTTGATTGACAAGGAGGATTTAAGGGAAGAGGATTTTGAAAGAATCGATGAAATTAACGCAAGGCTTGAAGAAGTCAATCCTTTGCCCTGTAAATTTCCGAAAAAGGAGGTATGGAAAAAAATCGAAGATAAATACCCGATAAGGGATATTTCCATTGCAGAAGAAGCCGAAAGCAAAAAGGCTTCGGAAAACAAAAGAGTATTCCGCAGATTTAGACCCGTCGGCATTGCTGCGGTAATAGTTGTTTTTATATGTGTATGCTCCAACCTTTTTGTCGGTGCGAATAAATTTTCGGGCTATCGTACTGTTTCCGACGAGCTTCTGACAATAAGCGGCAGCGACCCCGAAGAAAGCGACATTAAAATGTTTTCGTCAATAGCGGAAATTGAGGAATATACGGAAAATGACTTTCTTCTGCCGGAATATTTGCCTGCTGAATATGTGTTCAGCTATGCTGTTTACTCGAAAACAACAGATTATTCGGTTATTTCTTTTATTTCCGAAGAAAATTTGGATGATGAGCTTATATTTCGCATAAAGCCTGTGAAAAATGAAGCAAATGACGATATTCAAGAAGAAAACGGCGAAGTTAATGTCATTACCCACAATAACATTTCTTATAATGTTTTTCAGCGAGACGGGGCTGTTGTCATAGAGTGGGCATACGGCGGATATTTATATGAATTAAATGGAAATATCAATGAAGAAGAGGTTGAAAAAATTGTTGACAGAATAGGATAGGAGGAAATAATGGAAAACGATTCAAAGGGCATCGAACTTAAAATAATTTTTTCATTTGTATTTTGGCTTGCCGCCGTATGTGTGGTTTGCTTTATACTGATAAGGGGAAATATTTTTTCATTTTCCGGTCTTTTCGGAAGTAATCTTAAAAATCTCCGTTATCAGGAGACAGATACAGCCGGTTGGGAGGACAGCGGCTTTGATGCCTATTCAACTGTAAACGAAATGGAAGAATATGCAGGAACAAAATTTACGCTGCCGGGGTGGCTGCCCGATGATTATGCTTTACAGTATGTTATTTATTCGAATATTTCGGAGACTGCGGTTATCAGTTTTTCATCGGAAAAGAACGAGGAAAGCTATATTAAAATGCTTGCTGCCCATATAATAGAAAACGATGAACATACAAGCTGGAATTTGTATGTAGAAAAAGACGATACTCCGCCTTACACTCTTATACATAACAACATCGAGTTTGAAGTTTTCGGCAACAACGGTGATACGGTTATATGTTGGGATTTTAACGGATATACATATATTTTAAGCGGTGTAATCGATGAAAATGAAGTCAAAAAAATTGTAAACAATATAGGATGAGTGATAATTATGTGCGGAAACTTCAATAGAATTTTATTTGGCGGAAATAAACTTATAAAGGCTGTGCTTGCTGTTGTTTTTGCTCTTGCGGTTATAAACATGATTTCCGGTTTTTTGACAGGTACAAATATAATTTCCGGCTTGAAGATTTTAAACAACAAGCTTAATCTTCGGCATACGGAAACGGAAATAACCGATATGAAGGACAGTGGTTTCACCTCCTACTCAACAATAAGCGAGCTTGAAGAAAAATTAGGAATAAGATTTTTACTGCCGGAATATTTGCCGGAGGATTACAGGCTTGACAGTGTTTCCCACTCGGATATAACAGGTACGGTTATTATATGCTTTGTATCGGCCGAAAATGACGGAGCGGAAATAAAGCTTATTATACGGCTAATAGAGGAAGGAAAAAGCATATTTATTGAAAAAGATGATACTCCTGCTTACACAATTACACATAAAAACACAGCATTTAATGTTATGAGCAACAACGGAAGAACGGTTATCGAATGGGTATATGACGGTTATTCATATATGATAACAGGTATACTTAACGAAAAACAGGTCAAACAAATTGTACGGAATTTAGGTTAAAAGGAATTTTCAGTGGATTGACTAAAATAATGCTTAAGGAGGGATTTCTATGAAAAGGTTTTTTAAAACAGCGGCGGCGATAACTTTGCTGTCGGTTTTGAGCGGCTCAGTGCAAACCGCTTGGGGTGACAATGGCACAACAACACTTTATAAGGTTTGGATGGAATCGGCGGAAAAGGATTATTCGGAGACGGTTCACGAATACGGTGTATTCGGCGATTACGGAGTATACATTAACGGAGAAAGAGCTGATTTCGGCGAATACGGCGAGCCGTTTATACTTGAAAACAGCTCCGGTTCAACTCTCTTTGTTCCCTTTACGCCATTTTTTGAAAGTGTCTGTTCTGAGGTTTATTATTATAAATCATCTGACGGAATTGAAATCGATACCGATATTACCGACAGCACACCGCCTTATATGTATGCTTCCGCAGTAAAGGGAAACAGGGAAACCCGGTTTTTTCCGAACAGTTTGGATATAAGCATTTACGTAAATACGGAAACAGGCGGATATTCCGACGGCGGAATAAGCCTCTCATTTCCCTGCTGCATGGTTGACGGAGTTTTTTATGTTCCCCTTCGGGACAGTCTGAGAGCATATGACGAAAGCATAGGTATTTGGTGGGACAGTGAGACAAAATCTGTTTATGTAAATGAGGTGTTGTTATGAAAAAGAATATATTTGTTGTCTTGGCTACTTTTGTATTTGCTATATGTATAGGCTATTTTAACGTATTCGGTGCCGATGTCGGAGATTTTTCCGTTTCGGTAGACAGCGGATATGCTTACAAAAGCAATACCCTTGTTATAACCGAGGGCGGCAGCTATAAAATTGCGATGAAAAGCGGTGTCGGCTCAACGGACAGGGACAAAATTAAAATTATCTCCGATGAAGATGTATCGGTAACAATAAAGGATTTGAATATTTCAAGCTCTACGGCTTCGCCCTTTGAAATCGATGCCAAAGGAGATGTTACTCTTTATATTGAGGGCGACAACAGCTTTTACACAGGTTCAGCGGAATATGCGGCTCTGCAAAAGACATCAGAGGGGAATGTTCTCAAAATTACAAGCTGTTACGGCGATGGAAGTGAAAAGGGAAAGCTTAAAGCTGAGGCTATTAACACAGGCAGCGGAGCGGGAATCGGCGGAGATCACAGCACCGACGGCACTAACATTTTAATTGCCGGAGGTACAATAAATGCTGTCGACGGTATGGGTGCCGGAATAGGCGGCGGTGAATACGGCGACGGAAGCTATATAAACATAACCGGAGGAAATATAACGGCAGTAAGCAGCAGCGGCGGAGCAGCCATAGGCGGCGGCAGAATTTCCGACGGAAAATATATAACAGTTACAGGCGGAACGGTAAATGCCATAACATCAAACGGAGCAGCCATAGGCGGCGGACGTTTAGGCTATTGCAGCGACATAAGAATTTCGGGAGGACACATAAATATTACAGCCGGAGAAAACGGTATAGGAATAGGCAGCAGCGGTCAAAACAGCTCTGTTTCATCTTTTATATACATAAACGGCGGATACATTAACATTAATGCCGATGAAAAGGGAACAGCCTTCGGCAGTCTGAACACCTTTATGATAGAGGGCGGCTGTTTCGGAGACGGAAACACAGAGGACAGCACTGTTTACGGTGTTTCAATAAGCGATTTATGCAGTCTTGAAGCAAATACGGATTCGGAAAAAGCCATTTATCCATACAGAGTAATATGCACAGGCAAAACCTTTGTATCCTATCAAACAGAATTTTATAGCGAAGCGGAAACGACACAGCTTACAAGAAGCAGATATTTAAACAGCGTGCCTTTAACAGACGGAAGTATGCTTCTTAATTATTATGACGGCAAAAGCAGTGTTAAAGTGCCTTCGGTTGTTGTGAAGCCCGACGGCAGCCTTGCCTTTAAGCCGGGAAAATATTATATCGTTTATAAAAAAGACGAAAACTATTATTCAGCCGCTTATCCGTCCTCATATTTTCCTCAAAATCCTTTGGGAAATCTTATAACAGTCTGCAACATAGACACCGACCTTTACGGAATTATAGATATGGGCGGAAATATTAAGGTCGACTGCACTTACAGCCTTATAAAGCCTTTTTACGGTAATTTCTTTACAGCCGAAAAAACGGAAAACGGTGCTGAAATTACGTACATATTAAACGGCGAAACAGGGAAGGTATTGTATTCATATACGAAAAACGAAAATGTAACCGCCGATTATTTTATAAGCGAGGACAATAAAAATATGGGTGTCTGCCTTATTTCTGACACCGAAAGTTCAAAAAAGAGCAAGTTTGAATATACTGTTTTCGACTGTGACGGAAATATTTTGAAAAAGGGACAGGCTGAGGATCCACTGGTTTTCGACGGCTCAAGCAGTGCCGAGGAACGCTCTGTCTTAGACTTTATGCTTTCCCAAACAGGCATAACCTTCTATTTTGTTTATGATGAATTTTCATATGATGAATACAGCAAAAGCGGAACGGCAAAATATGCTTACAGCCAGCCTGATTATAATGAGGCTTCGAAAAATTCGGGCTTAAACGCAGTCCGCAGCCGCATAGCCGATGACAACAGCCTGTACGGTGTTTTCAAAACACCGTCTGAGGGAGAAACTGCCGAAGATTATCTTTCAAAAGAAGAACCCTCGGAGTGGGCGGCGGAAAGCATAGAAAAGCTTACCAAAGCAGGCATACTTTTTAATGAGGATAACTGCTTCTATTCAGACAATATTACAAGAGCGGATTTTGCATATATTGCCGCCGATGTTTTCTGCAAGTCACAGTATACTGACATTTTTGAATACATAAGACAGAACGGTATTGAAGCCGAAACAGACAGAAACAGCTTTTCCGATACCTCCGACGTATATGCAGCCTTTGCATCTTATATGGGTATTACAGAGCCAACATCTGAAACAACCTTTTCTCCGGCAAGAGGAATTTCCTATGACGAAGCGGTAACAATGCTTAACAGCTTAGCTGACCTTTTAGGCGTAAACATTAACTTTACAACAGCGGATTTTACCGAAACAGACAGACCTGCCCTTTCGAGAGAACAGGCGTATGTATGTCTTTGCCGCATATACGAAGCGGCAGTCAGCCAATAATGAAATGAGGTGTTATTATGGAAAAATTTATTAAAAGAACAACAGCGGCAATAACTTTGCTGTCGGTTTTGTCCGGCTCTGTGCTGACTGTTTGGGGTGAAGAAGTTCAGCTGACGGACTACCGCTATGAAAACGGTGTATTGCTTGAAAACGGATATTCTGTTTTCAATTATTATGAGCCTTATGAAATTTCGGATGGTAAAATTAAGCCCTCGGAGAAAATGAAGCTGCCTTCTGTTGTTTTCGGCAGTAAAGGCAAAGAGCTTTCTCCTCAAGGGCAGTATTATGTGAATTATCAGCTTTATAAAGGCGATGAGGGCGAAATTCTTCAATATCCTCAGCTTGCGGCAGGACACAATTCCTTTATACTGCATAATATTGACGATGACACAGCCGGAGTTTTGTATGAAACAAGATGGGGAGCAACGCAGATTATGAAGGTTGAATATGAATTTAAAGACGTAATACCGTTTTCCGACAAGTTCTCCCTTGCTTTGTCTGAGAACGGGGAAACAACATATTTACTTGAAAGCGAAGCTCCTTATGAGCTGCTTTGGACAAATACACCGAATGGGCTTTATGCATCGGACAGCTTTTATATTTCCGCAAATGAAAAACATATCTTTAAAATTTCATTTGATGAGGGAGTTTACACCTATTCATCAACCGACAACAGCTATAATCACGATTATTACGGCAAGTTTACGGAAGATGAAATGAAAGCCGAGGGATATACATCTCCGGCTGAATATATAAGCCATAAAGAAAAGCTAACCATTAATCACGTATATGCCGATGAATATAAGGGAGGGGTTGAAACATATTCCGCACCTTATTTATACAACTATTTGGGTCTTTCCGGCAGCGGAAATCTAAGCACGGCTTGGGAAACCGAAAACAACGGCTATGTCATTAAAACAAAAAACATAGGCGGAAGAGATTACTATGCTCTTTTTAAGGAGCTTGACGAAACCGAAAAGTCCGAAGATTATTCCGTAAACCTGACTTCGGGCAAGGACGTTCCCTCGGCTTATGCTTTATCGAGTATTAAAAAAATGAGAGAAGCCGGATTTTTGTTTAACAATGCAAGCGTACGTTATACCGACAACATTTCAAGGCTTGACTTTGCAATTTTGGCAGCCGAGATTTTTTGTAAAGCGAAAGGTGTTGAAATCGATGAATATATTGCTCAAAACAACATAAGCCTTGATTTTGACAAATTTACAGATACCGAAAATGCCTATGTCCTTCTTGCAAGCAAGTTAGGTATTTTAAACGGAACTTCCGAAACAGAGTTTTCCCCCGCAAGAGGAATTACCCGTCAGGAGGCGGCTGTTATGATTAATAACCTTGCCGGACTTTTGGGACTTTCCCCCAATTCAGACAGACAGTATTTCTCAGACAGCAGCTACTTTGCAGACTGGGCAAGGGAAGCAATCTACAATGTAAGCAGTATAAGAAATTCCGAAGGAACAGCCTTAATGACAGGTACGGAAGAAAATAAATTTTCTCCGTGGATGGTCTATTCAAGAGAGCAGGCTTATGTAACACTGTGGCGGCTTTATGAAACAGCAGCGGATAAATAATAACAGGGGTGAGTGAATTTATGAAAAAAATGAGATTTATTATCGGGGTATTGAGTATAATTTTCGCTTTTCAAAGTGTAAATGTTTGGGCTGATGATTCCTATAGCAGTTGGGCGGAGGATGAAATAAAAGAAACCATAAGCTTGGGGCTTATACCCGAAGATTTGCAAAGCAATTACACAAATGCCATAATAAGAGAGGAATTTTGTATTCTTGTTGTAAATATGCTCGAAAAGGTAAATGAGGACATTACGGCAAGGGGTTCGGTGATTTATTTTGATGATACAGATAACGGATGTGTTACATCTGCCGCCGCACTGGGCATTGCTGCCGGAGTGGGAAACAACAAATTTAATCCCGACGGAAACATAACAAGGCAGGAAGCCGCAAGAATGCTGTATACGGCGGCAACTGTTTCCGACAGGTTCGAGGATACCGAACAATTTTTTGACTACAGATTTATTGCAGAAAATAAGATTTTAGATTATCCCCATATATTTTCGGATACTGACAAAATCGATTATTGGGCGGCTGTGGGAATTGAGTATTGTTATCAAAGAGGAATTATGTTTGGTGTTGGAGAGAACAGCTTTGACCCCGGCGGAACATACAGTCGGGAACAGGCTTATCTTACGGTTTTAAGGCTGTATAAAAGAATGGGCGGCGACGGCATAAAAACGGAAATTATGCAAGACAGCGAAACGGGCTTGTTCGGATATGTAGGAGCGGCAGAAGGCTGCATATATGACAGGGCTTACAGATATTGCGATGATAAGGCTGTTGTTGTTCAAAACGGTATTTATAAGCTGATTGACAGAAACGGTCAAACACTGATTGATGATATAAGCCTAAACATACATCAGCTTTCCGAAGAAAACACTTACATTTATGATTGCTGCGGAAGCACACTTATTGTACTTGTACCAAGCTACAGCCGTTTGGAAAGCGGAGAAATCTCTTATTATTTCGGTGTTGTTTACGATGCCTATGGTGAAGAGCTGTGGCAGATAAAGCCCACCCCTGTATTCACAAGCAGCGGAAATATACTTTATTACGAAGAAGCTTCAACCTCTCTTGTCTTAAATGAAACCGCAGCTTATTTTCAGCAGGGTGAAATAACCTCCGAAGGCTTAACCATAACAGAATCGATAACAATATACAAAAAATAAAACTGTATGAGGAGATGAATATTATTATGAAAAAATTTATGGTTATACTGTGCTTTGTCTTAGCCTTTCAAAGCGTGAATGTTTGGGCTGATGATTCCTACAGCAGTTGGGCTAAGGACGAAATAAAAACAGCCATAGGTCTGAAGCTGATTCCCGAAGATTTGCAGAATAATTACACAAGTGCCATAACAAGAGAGGAATTTTGTATTCTCGTTGTAAATATGCTTGAAAAGGTAAGCGAGGATATAGTGGCAAGCGGCTCAGCGATTTATTTTGATGATACAGATAACGGATGTGTTACATCTGCCGCCGCACTGGGCATTGCTGCCGGAGTGGGAAACAACAAATTTAATCCAAACGGAAACATAACAAGGCAGGAAGCAAGCCGAATGTTATATATGGCCTGTACTTTAGGCAATAATTACGAGGGCTTCAAGGCTTATTTTTCCGACAAGCTGAATGAAATGAACGAAGCTGTTATTCTTCCCCATTTTTTTACCGACGGAACGGATATTCAAAGCTGGGGACAGGAAAGCATAAATTACTGTTATATGTACGGAATTATGCAGGGAGTAGGCAATAACTGCTTTGACGTAAACGGTACATATTCAAGAGAACAGGCATATTTGACAATTCTCAGAGTTTTTAAGCTTATGGATATAGGTATGTCCGTCACAGATGAAAAAACCTATCTTTACAGAAAATACAGCGATAACGGGGGTTGGTCTTACATAAACGAAAAAGGCGAAGCGGCAATCGAGCTTGACGATGATGTTTCAACAGCCTATGAATTTCAAAACGGCTATGCCATTGTTGACAAAGGCAGTGCATTGGGTTTCAGCGTTATTGATGAAGATGGAAATGTCATTGCCGAAAGCCTTAAATACGGTGGCAGATACGGGAATTTAATACCTAAGCCAAATGAAAATGTGACTATGGATATTAAAACAGGTAAAATAATAGGTGAATGTCTGCCTGTTTCGGAAGGCGACAGAGTTTTGGGCGAGGGAGAATATCTCGTGCCTGTTAAAGATTCGGATTCGGGCTTGTACGGCTATTATGACCTTGAAGGAAATTCGAGAAAACAAAAGATTTATACCGAAGCCTATACATTTTGCGGCGGCAGAGCAATTGTCAAATATAAAGACAGCTACATACTGCTTGACACAGACTGCAAAACTGTTTCCGAATTTAATCTCAGCTTAAACAACGGCGAATATATAAGCAGTGCCGCCGGAGATGTTCTTATTGTAAGCAGAGAAAGTGAAGACAAAACCGAATTTTCCTACGCATACAGAGTGGGCAAGGGAAAAATTCTCACAAACGAAAGCGGCATAATCTCCGCAAGAGTTATGACAAGCGGCGATATTTGCGTTCAGACAGCAGACGGAACCTACGGGGTTTATGACAATACAGGCGGCAAAATATTTGAGAACAGCCAAAATTCAGATATAATGTTTGAAGAAAACGCAGGAGTTTACAGAGTATTTTCCGGCTATACCGATGAAATACCATATTACAGAATAATAAGCAAAGACGGCAGCGACATTGCGACAGCCGCCTACAACAAATACTGTGAAATAGGAAACGGCTGTTTCTGCTGCATAAACGAAGACACAGTAACAATATACACCGCCAACGGAACAGTCTTAAACACAATCGCCGCCGAAAGCACAATAACAGATGCCTATGCCGACAATGGGGTAATTTTCATAACGGACAAAAACGGCGGCTTTAAAGCATATACCTATTTGGGCGAAGAGGTATTTTAAAAGAGTTTTTATTAATTTTGAATCCGTAAAAACTTTTCCGCTTAGTCAAGAATAGGGCAAAATCGAATGTACAGGCGGCAAACAATACTTATATTGAGAAGTGATGGAATAATTTTACACTGTAAAAAGACCAACCCCATCTAGATAGTGTCTACACGAGTTTAGCTTAAAACTGACAGCCAAATAGCAATGCA
>JAJQCI010000098.1 GCA_021202835.1 Clostridiales bacterium
TCGGGAGCATATTCAAAAAGTCTCATATTCATAAGAGAGCCGCTTGCTGTTGTTGTCCAGCCGTTGTTTGAGTTAAGTGAACGGGGGTGATAACCACGCTCCGTTTTATAATATGCTACATAATCCTTTACATACTGGGGAGCTTCTTCGGGAGCTTCTTCGGGCAGGGCTCCGGCAAGAGCGTAAGAGCCGTTCTTATAGTCCTCAGTTCTCTGATTATTATAAGCAGCTCTGTTTTCATATCTTGCGTCTTCGTCATTGGCATCAAAATAGCCTAAAGCTACGTTGCGGCTCATATCATACATTGTCATTGCCGCAGTTGCCTTGATTCTCGTATCGAGAGCCGCTGTCTGAAGAGCCATTCCGCCCCAGCCGCAGATGCCGATTATACCGATTTTCTCAGGGTCAACATTGTCCTGAGTTGAAAGGAAGTCGATGGCTGCCTGATAGTCCTCAACGTTTATGTCCGGTGAGTTAAAATATCTGGGGGTTCTGCCGCTTTCGCCTGTGAATGAAGGGTCGAAGGCTATAGCTAAATAGCCTCTTTTTGCCATTTCCTGAGCATATAAGCCCGATGACTGCTCCTTTACTGCCCCGAAAGGACCGCAGACTGCAATAGCCGCCAGCTTGCCGGTATATTCCTTAGGCTCGTATAAATCTGCCGCCAAGGTGATTCCGAAGTGGGTTACAAAGGTTACTTTTCTGTGGTTTACTTCGTCGCTTAAGGGGAAAACCTTATCCCATTCTTCCGTAAGCTTTAAATTTTCTTTTTTGATTAAAGTGTCTGTCATTATTAATTCCTCGCTTTCATATATTTTTAAATTTATTAATGCCTGTTTTAAGTCTTAAAAGACCGTCTGTCAGGCTGCTTTTTGGGCAGGCTGTGTTTAAGCGGAGAAAGCTTTTTCCGTTTCCCCGGTAGGCTTCACCCTCCGAGAGAATAAGCCCTGTTTCTTTTCTTATAAATCGGCACAGCTCTGTGGTGTTTTCCGTTATTTTTCGGCAGTCAAGCCACATTAAATAGGTAGCTTTGCCTTTTACAGCCGTTATCTCCGGCAGCTCGGCTTTTATGAAGTCTGCTGCTGTTTTCTTGTTTTCGGCTATGTATTTTCGCAGTTCTTCAAGCCACTCTTCCCCTTTTTCATATGCAGCAATTACACCTTCTACGGCGAAAAAGTTAGGCTTGGCTACCTCATCGGAATTTAAGCCCCTTATCATTTTATTTCTTAAGGCCTCATTTGGAATACACACAGCCGCAGACTGCAGGCCTGCCAGATTAAATGACTTTGCGGCGGAAATACAGGTTATGCTTATGTTTTTACAGGTTTCGGAAACGCTTGCAAAGGGAATGTATTTACTGCCCAGCTCTGTCAGGTCGCAGTGAACCTCGTCGGAGAGGACGGTTACATTATATTTTTGACAGAGTTCTCCTATTTTGGCTAAATCCTCTTTGCTCCAAATGTTTCCTGTCGGGTTATGGGGATTGCACAAAATAAGCATTGTTGTAATGTAATTTGAAAGTTTTTTTTCAAGATCCTCAAAGTCAATGCTGTAACTGCCGTCTTTGTAAACAAGCCTGCTTTCAAGAACCCTTCTGCCGTGGTTTTCAACGGAGTTAAAGAAAATGTTGTAGACAGGGGTCAATAAAACCACATTGTCGCCTACATTCGTTATTCTTTTAACGGCACAGCTTACGGCGGCTAAGGTTCCTGTGCAGAACTGAAGCCATTCATCTTTTATTTCAAAGCCGTATCTTCTCATCCACCAGCCCTCTATTGCCTTATACCACCTAACCGGAACAATGCTGTAGCCGAAAGCCCCTATTTCAACACGTTTTTGCAGTGCTTCTTTAACCTCGGGGGCTGTTTCAAAATCCATATCCGCTACCCACATAGGCAGCTCGTTTTCTTTTACGTCCCACTTGAGAGAATATGTATTTCTGCGGTTGACTGCTTTGTCAAAATCATATTTCATTTCAGACACTTGCTCCCATTTCATAGGCTTCCTTTAAAACAGGTGCGTCCCTTATTTCTCCAACATCGGTAAAGCCGTGACCCTTTACTACTCCCTTAAGAGCGGCTCTTTCAAAACAGCTTATCCAGCCCTCCAAGCCGTTAATTGCTCCGTCTGAGGTTTCTTCCTCATTTTCTGCGGCGGCTGTAAGAAGGTAAATGTCTTTGAATTTATATTTACTGTCATATAAGGGGTTTGCTCTGTCAAGCATTGTTTTCATCTGACCGCTCATTTCATAATAATAAATAGGCGTTGCAAAAACCAAAACATCTGCGTTAAACATTTTTTGCGCTATAATGCTTGCATCGTCATGAATCACACAAAAGCCTGTTTCCTGACAGGCAAGACAGCCCTTGCAGAAACTTATTGTTTTGTCATAAAGCCTGACAATTTCAACACTGTTTCCGCTGCTTTCCGCTCCTTTGGCAAAGGCATCTGCAAGCATATTTGAATTTCCGTCTTTTCTTGGACTTGTGGATATAATAAGTACATTCTTTACCATTTTTTATAACCTCCTCGTTTTATTTTGTAATTGTTACCGTAACATTTCCGCTGCCGACAGCTTCCGCAAGTCCTTCGGGATCTGTAATATATCCCATTGGGGTGTAGCTGTAGTAGGAAGGAGCAAATGTATCATAAAAAATAACCAGATAATTTGAATTGTAAAGCATAATGTCGCCTGTATTGATTATTTCCGGGTCAATGTCATCTGACGGAAGTGACTTATCCATATAAAAATATTTTTCGTTGCCGTTAAGTTCCGACATATCATAGGTAACAGGCAGCTTCTCCGCAAAAGCCTTTGCCGTTTCATTGTCATAAAGGGCAGCTTCAAAAACCTTATCTCCTATTGTAATATTAATGTTTGTCATATTCTCACCTTCATTTTCTTCTGTGGCTTCCTGTTCTTCTTCGGCTTCTTCCGCCGCTTCCGAAACATCTTCAGCTGTCAATGTTACGGTTTCTGTCTCTGTGCCCTTTGTAATTGTTATCTCCTGTGTTTCAGCATTCCATTCAACCTCGAAGCCTAAGCTTTCGGCTAAAAAGCGGAGAGGAACAAGGGTTCTGCCGTCGGATATAACAGGGGAAACGTCCTCTCCCGGTTCGATTTCCGTCTCAACACCGTTGACTGTTGCTGTCGGATTGTCAATCTGCATAACAATAGTTGTTTCATCTGTTTCTGCTGTTTCCTGCTCAGCCATACAGCCTGTTGTTGCCGAAACAGCTATAATCAGTGATAATGCACCTGTAATAAATTTTTTCATATTCTCAGCTCCTTTAAAATAAGATTCTCATAAAAATTACAATTCCGAATAAAATCAATATGCTTCCGAATATTTTGTTCATAAACATAATATTGTTTAATCCGCTTTTTCTTTTGACAAAACAGGTTATGCCGGAAAGCAAAACCCACCAGATGAGAGTTCCCGTAAAAACTCCCGAAACCAGACAGAAGCCGTTTAAGCCACTCCTTATGTCTGAAATTCCGAAATAGGAGAAGGCGAATATAAAAGTAAGGACAGCGGCAGGGTTGGTTATGCCCATTACAAAAGAGGAGATGAACGACTTAATGCCGCTGTTTACTTTTATATTTGTTTTGTCAAGTTTATTTGTTAAGGCTGAAATTCCCATAATTATTATGAATATTCCGCCTATAACGCTTATTTGTGTACTGTATCTTAATAAAAAATCCGAAATAAGAGTTAAGCCGAAAGCCCCTATAATACTGTAAATACAGTCGGCGGCAGTAGAGCCCAGCCCTGTTATAACTCCGGCTTTAAAGCCCAAAGCCCAGCTGTTTTTTACTGTCATTGCTCCTACAGCCCCTACCGGAACCCCAAACAGAAGTCCTATCAAGATACCATTTAAAAGATATTCTGCCATTTATACGCATTTAACCTTATTGCCGTCCCACTTGCAGATAATTTTGGTTTTGTTTATGTCAACCTTATCCTTTTCCATAATAAGCTCTCCTATGGAATCGGCTTTAATGATGCCGCTTGTGGGATTGATTATACTGTCAACATAGCTGTCTATTTCAGCCTCAACCGTTGAGTATTCAAAGGCGAGGGTTGTGTTTAAAAGACGGCAGTTTTTCATAATGAGATTGTCTATGTAACACATCCCCTGAAGGCTTTCAACGGTACAGTTTATAAGGGTAAGATTTTTTGAGTTCCAGCCCAAATATTCGCCGGAAATAAAGGAATCGTAAACGGCTATATTATTGCTGTTCCAAAAAGCGTCTTTGGAAAGCAGACGGGAATTATGAATTTCAATATTTTCCGCTCCGTCAAAGGAATAGTTTCCGTAAAGTGTAAGATTGTCTATTTTCATATCCCTGCTGTTCATAGCGAAATAATCACCCTTTGCAGTAATGTCCTTCATTGTTACGCCTTCACAGCTCCAAATGGTTTCCTCTGCATCGGGAAAGGATACATTTTTAAGAACTAACCCTTTACATCGGCGGAAGTTTTTCGGGGCCTCAATTGCCGAATCTTCAACGGTAATGTTGTTTGTATACCACACTCCTGCTCTTGCCATGTTAAACCATGTGCAGTTTTTGACCTTTATGTTATTTGAATACCAAAGGGGATATTTCCATTTAAACATACTTCCGGTCAGCTCTATATTGCTGCTTTCTTTTAAGGGAGATTCGCCGTCGGCAAATATGCTGTTTGTTATGCTTAAATTTTTGCCCTTAAACAAGGCTCTTTCCCCTGTAAAATATTTTTGATTGTATTGTCTGTTAATGCCCATATAATCCGCTCCTTCATTTTTTCATTGTATACATAAGGTAGTCAAGGCAGTCTATCTGCCTTTGGCTTTTATGAAGCTTGTCAAGCAGAGTTCGGCGGTGTTGGTTTAAAATATCTGTTCCTTTATCTGTTTTGCCCTCATTTATATCATCTATAAATTTACGGATTGTCTCATCACCGCAGCCTGCGTCCTTTAAATTTTGAATTATGTCCTCTTTACTTTGGTTTATCATAATTTTTCATCCCCTTAAAAACTTTCTTAATTTTTAATGCTTATATGTATAAGCTTATTGTCCCAGCCCTCTACAACAGGGTTGTTTTCTATAGCATCAACAAATTCCTCCGACCAGTCAAAATAGCCTATGGGAGTATACTCTCCCTCAACCTCTGCGTCTTTGTAGAAAAGAAGAATTTCGCTATCCTCCGACATATAAACCGAGCCGGCAGCCTCGATCATTACAGTTTCAGGATTCGTTGGGATTTCATAGCTTGAAGGAATTTCGTAATACTGCATAACCTCCCAGTTTTCATAATCGTCATAGTGATAAATGGGCAGCTGCCAGTCCTCCATAGCGGCGAATGCGCCTATTGTGGCGGCTGTTTCGTTGTCATAAAGATGAAGTGTGAAAAATTCGCTGTCGCCGAAGCTTACATAAACTTCCGTAATAGGCTCTGCAGCTTCTTCCTCGGAATCTTCTGTTGTCTCTGTTTCTTCATTGTCCGAAATATCCTCTGAAATTTCTTCCTCTGTTTCCGCTGTGCCTGTAATTGTAATCTGTCTTTCATCGGCGTTCCAGCTTACATCAAAGTCCAAGCTTTCGGCTATAAATCTTATGGGCATACAGGTTCTTGAATTTATAATAACAGGGGCAGTGTCGAGAATAGCTTCTTCACCGTTTAAATATGCTGTTGTACTGTCAATTGTCATAGATATAACGTCTGTTCCCTTTGTTATTGTTATTTCTCTTGTATCGCTGTTCCAGTCAGCTTCGCCGCCTATAGCTTCAACTGCTGCTCTTACGGGAACAAGGGTTCTTCCGTCGATAATAACAGGCGCCTGCTCAAGCTGCTGTTTCTCGCCGTTTACCGTCATAATATTGCTGTCAACTGTCATAACAAGAGTTGTCTGTTCTGCGGCAAGGGCACTTAACGAAAATACTGCCGCAAAAAATATTGTAAATATTCCTGATAATGTTTTCTTCATTTAAATCTTTCCTCCTTAAGCACTTATGTGTATAACCTTGTTGCCCCAGCCTTCAAGAACCGGGTTGTTTTCCACTGCGTCAAGAAATTCATCTGTATAGTCAAAATAGCCAACGGGTGTAAATTCTCCTTCCACTTCTGCATTTTTATAGAAAAGCAGAATTTCGTTATCCTCTGAGAAATAAACCGAGCCTGCCGCCTCGTTTGTCACTTCCTCCGGGTTTGTGGGAACCTCATATTTCGAGGGCAGTTCATAATACTGCATAACCTCCCAATTTTCGTAGTCGTCATAGTGATATATAGGCAGCTGCCACTCGTCCATAGCCGCAAAGCTATGAAGGGCTTCTGCGGTTTCGTTTTCATATAAATGAAGGGCGAATTTTTCGCTGTCGCCGAAGCTTACATAAATTTCCGAAACGCTTGCGTTTTCTGTGACTGCTGTTGTGTTTGTTTCCGCTTTGCTTCCTCCGCAGCCTACGGCTGTTAAAACAAGTCCTAAGCCTATAAATGTTAAAACTTTCCTTTTCATATTTGCTCCTTTCTCTGTCTTTCCGCAGATGTTACAATAAGTTTTTTCTTTCCCGTTTTGCTGTCGGCTTTTATTTCTTCGACGAACTTCATTTTAAAATCAACATATTCAAGCCTTTTTTCGGCAAGTATATTTTTCATCTGTCTCTGCATTTCGGCTTCTATTTTCTTTCTGTCCGCACCGGCTGAGGTTTCCGCAAGCATCTCAAAGGCATTATCACTCAGCTGTCGGAACTGAAAATCAAGAAGTCCCTCTATGCAAAAGCCTTCTATGGCAAGGGGATGGAGAAATTCTTTTTTGCCGGCTTTATCCTTAAACCAAAGAATATCCTCGCTTCGCCCTACAAGCCCTATTGCCCTCGAAAAGGGTGTTGAGCCGCCTTTTTTCGGCTTTTCGATTTTTATGTTGTCTGTAATACAATATCTAATTAGGGGCTGGGCGAAATTATAAAGGGCTGTTAAATACATTTTGCCGTCTATGGCTTCAATAACATTCATATCGTCATATAATATCATACCTTCGGAGGGGTCTTTTCAGCCCCTAAAATAAGAGATTCGCTTGTTCCGTAATAATTTATAACCTTAACCCCGAAAATTCTTTCAAGGTATTCACGCAAGCCGGGGTTTAGCGGCTCTCCGCAGGAAACAACACAGCGAATGTTTAAATCAACATTCTTCTCTTCCGCAAGTCCGGCTAAAATTTTAACTGCCGAAGGGTAGCCCACAATCATATTAGGCTTAAATTCGTTTATTTTTTCAACCCATTCCGACAGTGGAGTGTTTATATCAAGATAAAGCTGACCGCCGCCCACCCCCTCAACACCGTCTCCCACAGCCATTGCGCCTCCGTAGCGGCCGTCTGTAGCGGCAGTGTAAACCATTCGGGGACCTTCGGCAAAAAACCGAACCATTTCAGCCATAGTCATATTTGAAAGAGCGCCCCTTATCATTCCCACAAGCATACTGCCCCAGGCATCCTCGTCATAAACAAAGTAGCCCGGCTTGCCTGTGCTGCCCGAAGAGTGTACAATGTGATATTTGCCCTTGAAGGGCTTTCGGCTTAACTCGGAAGATGAATCAAACTTCCTTATTTCCTCCTGTGTTAAATCGGAGACGGTTACAATTCTGTCGAAGTTCATTAGGAAGGCTTTTTTGTCAACAGTGGGAAAGCCTGACAAAGGTGTGCTGTCTATATTTTTTTCGTTTATGCCCTTGGCTTCAAAGGTTATTCTGTAATATTCCGAATTTTTATAGGCATACCGAAGCAGCTTTCTGAGTTTTCGCTCCTGTATCCTCCGAATTTGCTCCGCCGACTTTTTTTCATTTCCTTTAAGCAGAAGCAGCTTCATAAGTAAATTAATATAGTTCATCGCCTTCCTCCTCTCCGCCTATTTCAAAGCTGTAGCACTTTTCATAGTTTTCTCTGTGGTAGTAGTCGGCTCTGCCTGTGTCCAAATTATAAACAATGCTCCACTCGGTGGACTCATACTCATTGAAATTATTCTTGCTTACACTGTTAAGAGCGTCTCTGACCTGTTCGGCTGTCATTGTTTCATTTTCGGAAAGCAGCTTCATAAGAATGTCATATCTTTCGTGAGACTGGCTTGAACCTATGCCTTTTTTATCTCCCTCCGCAATGTAAAAATTGGTGACAACAGGTGTTTCCAAAACAATCATCTCATTGTTTACATATTCAACAACAATGCTTTTCCCTGTCTTATCCGCAAGGGCAAAGTGAACCATCATATTCATTGAAGAGTGCATATCATACTGTTCAAGAAGACTTACCGCCTCGTCAACACTTCCTGCTTTGTTGAGAATAAGCCGTACCGCCGTAGTTGTTGTCAAATCGGGTTTGCCGGTGTTTTGGTTTATAACATCAGAATCCTGTATCATATTTACGGAAACCGCCAGCCCGGCTTCGTTCATACCGTCAAGGGGTGCATACAGAGAAGCGGCTGTAAGTATGTTATTGTCGGAAAGAAAGCCCCCGGCTGCATTTTTTATAAAGTTCGTATTTACTGTGGATATTGAGGAATAACCCTCATCAGGTTCGGAAACAACAACCAAGCCTTCACAGCCCTGCCAGTCAAAGTTTCTGCCGAATAAATGCTCACCCTCGGGGCTGACTGCCGAAATCGTGCTGCAGCCGAAGGTTCCGCCGGAAAAGCTTAAGCCCACTCCTAAAAGTGAAGATAAATATTCAATAACCTCTCTGTCGGAGGAGGCTCCACCCTTATCTAAAAACGCTTGAAAACCGTCATCACCCTGAAACCGCACCGTAGAAAAGCCCTCTTCCAACTGCGTTATTTCCGCTGTTGGTGTAATAATTTCGTCGTAACTCACTTCATCAGCCCCCGTAACAACAACATTTTGTGCGGATACATCTACACTTTTGTTACAGCCGGAAAACAAAATCGCTATTACTGCCGCACTTAAAATAAAATTCGATTTTCTTTTCAATTAAACCCCTCGTTTCTCGTCATATATAGATTTTATAACCCTTGCCGGAACTCCTGCAGCTATGCTGTCGGCCGGTATGTCCTTTGCAACAACCGCTCCTGCGGCAATTATCGCATTATCACCTATGGTTACTCCCGGAAGAATGGTCACGTTTGCCCCAATCCAAACCCTGTTGCCTACAACAATGGGTGCAGGTTTCATACTGCTTCTGTTTTCAGGCTCAAAGCAGTGGTTCAGGGTGGCAAAGGTTGTGCCGTGACCTACCAAAACACCGTCGCCGATTTTAACTCCGCCCTGATCCTGAAAATAACAGCAGCTGCCTATAAAAACATTTTTGCCCACTGTTATATTTTTGCCACAGTCTGTGTAAAAGGGCGGAAATAACACAAAGCTTTCATCAAAGGGCTTGCCTGTTATTCTGAAAAACAACTCCCTAGTTTCTTCGGGACTGTGATATTTTCCATTAAGCTCCGCAGCAAGCTTCATTGCCTCGTTCGTCAGTTTCGACATATACTTGTGCAGTTCCGAGCCCCCTGTTACAACATTTCCCGTATTCATATATTTTAAAAAATCCTCTGTATTCACTTTAATCCCTCCTTGTTTATCTATATTCTATCAGCAATAGGTTCAAATAGCAAATACTTGTATTGAATAGCTGAATATGCTTTACAAGCATATCAAAATGTGTTATGATATAATTAGCAAAAATCAAAAAAGGAGGGCGCATATGGAGCTTAGAGTTTTGGAATATTTTATGGCGGTAACAAGAGAACAGAGTATTTTAGGTGCGGCGGAATCTCTCCACCTGACACAGCCCACCCTTTCAAGGCAGCTAAAGGATATGGAAGATGAGCTGGGAAAACAGCTTTTCATAAGGAGCAACAGAAAAATAACCCTAACCGATGAGGGTATGATTTTAAGAAAAAGGGCACAGGAAATTTTGGAGCTTGTGAGAATGACAAAGGACGAAATTTCTCTTTCCGAGGAAGCCGTTGCCGGAGATATTCATATAGGAGCCGGAGAGACAGAGGGAATCCGCTTTTTGGCAAAGGCAGCCAAAGCCCTTCAAAACGATTACCCAAAGGTTCATTTTCACATATTAAGCGGAGATATAACCACCGTAACGGAACAGCTTGACAGAGGGCTTTTGGATTTCGGTCTGCTTTTCGGCGACATAGACAAATCAAAATATAACAGTATGAAAATACCCAGTAAAGATAAGTTCGGCGTTTTAATGCGTTATGACGATCCCCTTGCGAAAAAGGATATTTTAACTCTTGACGATATAATTGATAAGCCTCTTATAGTTTCAAGGCAGTCCGCCCACGATAATGAACTGACCAACATTTTCAAATGTGAACCTGAAAGACTGAATATCGCCGCCACCTACAGCCTTATCTTCAACGGCTCAATTATGGCTGAAGAGGGCATAGGCTATGTTATAGGCTTCGACGGAATAATTAACACATCGGGAAACAGCCTTCTTCGCTTTATACCCCTTAAAGACCAGTCTGAAATCAAGCTTCAAATAGTTTGGAAAAAATACCAAATCTTCACCAAAGCCGCCGAAAAATTCCCCGAATACCTGCGAAAAGCCTGCCAAACCGAACTATGATATATTTATCAAAAGAAGTTTTGCTTTTGTTGCTTTTGACAGCTTGCTTTGATATAATCAATTATAGAAAATAAGATGCTGCATATAAAGGGGAGATTAAAGTGCTATATCGGCTAGATGAACAGACAAAACAGATACTGACAGGTAATGGTTTGCTTATAATTTGCTGTTTATTTAATTGGCGTGGTGGCTTTTGGCTTTTAAACCGACGAGAGCGGTCAAAGGTATGAAGAGCGGCTGGCTTTTAATTTCTGCATTTTTTTGATAGTAGGCTGGGCTGTTTTAATGCTTTTAGAACTAAATGCACACAGTATGCAGAAGGGCATTTTTCAAAGTTTACCGCTGTTGCTTTTATTATAATTACAGCTGCAGCGGCAGTCAGCCTTGTATGCTGCATATTGTATTACAAACTTAATACTAACAGGGTTATTATGACGGAGCAATACCGCTGATTTTGGCGGCAGTCATTCCGGCAGTAACTTCGATAGCCGTTATTATTTGAAAATATATGATATATTGCAGTGAGGAGGACAAAATGGTTAAGGGAATAATTTTGGTATGGACGGGGTTGTTTTTGATACTGAAAGGCTTTCCACTATGGGCTGGCTTAAATGCGGAGAAGAACTGGGAATTTTATAAACAGCTTTAAGGGAACGGCAAGAAGCTGCAGCAGAAGGCTTTTTAAGGACAGATTCGGAGAGAATTTTGACTATGACGGAGCAAGGAATATTAGGACAAAATTTATAACCGATTATATAAACAGATTCGGTGTGCCTGTAAAAAAATGATTTAACGAGCTTATTGCCTTTGCGAAAGATAAAGGTATATTAACTGCGGCGGCTACATCTACGGGCAGAGAATTGGCGGAGTTTTATTTTGAAAAGGCTGATTTAAAGAAATGCTTTGACGCTTTTGTTTACGGAGACACCGTAGAAAGGGGAAAGCCGGCACCGGATATTTTTCTGAAGGCGGCGAATATGCTGGGGCTTAAGAGCGAAGAATGCATAATAATCGAGGACAGCCCGGCAGGAATAAAGGCAGAGCAAAACGTCGATATTAGGGTTGTGGCGATTCCCGATATGATTCCCTTTGACAAAAATATTATGAAATCTATTGATTACTGCGTCGGCAGTTTTGATATTGCGGCAGATCTCATAGACGAGGGAAAGCTGTAAGATTTTTGCGGCTGAAAAAACAAAATATTGCTTGAAATGGCTTATTTAAATAAAGTTCATATGCTAAGCTTAATTTAAACTAAGGATTGGAAGAGAAGTGTTTTTATGAACAAACTTGAGCGTTTGGAATTAGCAGTAAGATTATTTTTTGAAGGAAGATACAGCGTAGCAGATTTTTCCGATGTATTTACGGAAATATATTGTTTGAATTTCAATGAGGGAATTGATATGAATGAATTGCACAAGTTTGAAAGATTATGTGAAATAACAAGCAGATATTCCCCATTTGATGAAAGATTAAATGGAAAAAAGGTATAATAGACAGAATTAATGTAATATGTATTATTTCTGGCGGCGCAGGAGATTCCG
>JAJQCI010000357.1:0-11146 GCA_021202835.1 Clostridiales bacterium
ATTTTTAAAAAACCTTTCCAAGTGCAAAACCGGATTTATATTAACTTATAAAATAAATATTTTTAAGAGTCTAAAATTTTACCTATTCATAAAAATGCTGTCTTTTAAGGGGTATTCTCTTTATATTGACACTTAATTTACCCAAATATATAATTTATGTATAGTAATTCAACAGCAGTTTATGAATTTTGCAGGCAGTAATTCATAAGCGCTGAGGAAAATAAAATGAAGAAAGGAAAGGAGTTAAAAAATGGGAAGTCATGCTGATGAAATAAAGAAAGAGGTTGTTCTTTATTCAAAATTAATGGATGAAAAGGGCTTGGTAAACAGCCTTGAGGGAAATCTGTCGATTCTTGACAGAGAAACAAACGAGCTTTATATTACCCCGTCGGGAACGAGAAAATGCTTTTTGGAAGAAGATATGATAGCGGTTCTCAAAGACGGAGTTCAGATAGGCGGAAGCAAGAAGCGTTCCAGTGAATATCTTCTTCATTTGGAGGCTCTTAAAACAAGACCCGACTGCAATGCGGTTGCTCACATTCACGCCCCTTATTTAACGGCGTATGCTTACTGCAACAAGGATATAAAGCTTAAATGTTCAACTACATTCTCTCTTGTTTTTGAGGAAATTCCCTGTCTGCCCTACGGAGAACCGGGAACTGTACATATTGCCGACGGAATAGCCGAAGCAATGAAGGATCACGACCTTATTTTACTGGGAAACCACGGCTGTATAGCAGTAGGAAAAACTTTAGAGGATGCCTGTAAAATCGTTGAGGCGGCTGAAGAGGTTTTGAAGATTTATCAGCTTACAAAGAGCATAGGGGAGCCCGTTGATATTCCCGATGACAAGCTTGAATCACTTTATGAAAACCATCCTTCAAGCAGAAGAAACAGATACGGAAAGAAATAATAAAATTAAGAAGGGAGTCAGATCATTTATGAAAGCTGCATTAATGTACGGACCGAGCGACATAAGAATTGAAGAAATTCCAAAGCCGGAATGTCCCGAAGGGGGATTTATTTTAAAGGTTATGGCAATTGGCCTTTGCGGATCGGATATCAGGAATTTGACTACAGATTCCAGAAAGGGAAAATATCCCCATGTTTACGGCCACGAAATAGTAGGGGTTATAGATGAGGTTTCACCTACAACTGAAAAATATAAGGTGGGCGACAGAATTTATGTTTATCCCGTTGACCACTGTTTAAAGTGTGAGCCCTGCAGAAGCGGCCACAGCGAAATGTGTGAAAACGGCGGCGATTACACGGGCCGTCAGGGGGGCTTTGCCGATTATTATGCTGTTACAAAGCAGCAGGTTGAAAGAGATTCAGTGTTTTATATTCCCGACGGAGTAAGCTATGAAAGTGCTTCTCTGGGAGAGCCTCTTTCATCGGTTTATGCCTGTCAGGACAACATAAACGTCACCTTCAGAGACGTTATCGTTATTATAGGGGCCGGCCCCATAGGCTGTTTCCATGCCCAGCTTGCCAAAATGAGAGGGGCAAAGAAGGTTATAATGATTGAAATCAACGACAAGCGTCTTGAAATGGCTAAGCAGTTCGGCGTTGACGAAACCATAAACAGCGAAAAGGAAGACCCCATTGAAGCTGTTATGCGTTATACCGGCGGAAAGGGCGCCGACAAGGTTATTTCGGCCAATCCCTCAACTAAGGCTCAGGGACAGGCCCTGTTTATGGCCAGAAAGGGCGGTCTCGTAGTATTCTTCGGCGGAGTTGCAAAGGGAGCCCTTACGGAGCTTGACACAAACATAATTCACTATAACGGCCTTTGGATCTACGGCCATTACGGAGCAAACAGCCTTCAGGTTCAGAAGTCATTTGAGCTTGTTGTTTCAGGGGATTTCCCCACTGATAAATTTATAACCCATGTTCTTCCGTTAAGTCAGATTAACGAGGGAATTCACCTTACAAGAACAGGTGAAGCTATAAAGGTTGTTCTTCTGCCCAATGAGGACGAACAGAGATAAGGGCGGAAATACAATATATAATTTATAATTATTTAATTTGCTCCCACAGGCCGTCTGCGGGAGCAGTAAGAGGAGGTAATTTTTTATGGCAAGAGAACTTAACATTTTGGTAGCCTGCGGAAGCGGAGTTGCAACATCAACGGTTGCTCAGGAGGCAGTAAAAAATATCTGTCAGGAAGCAGGTATTCCCGTTAAGGTTTACAAATGTACAATGTCGGAAATTCAGGCAAAACAGGACGACGTAGACGTTATTATGGTAACAACAAACTACAGAAAGCCCGTTAAAAAGCCCCTTATTAAGGTGTTCGGCCTTATCTCCGGCATAGGCGAAGACAAAATCAAGGCGGATATAATCAAAACCTGCAAAGAGCTTTTAGGATAAGAGCTGAGGTTTAAAATGTGTTAATGTTAATATTGAGGGATTTTAAGCTGTTTTAACAGGGAAGGAGAAAATATATGCAAATAATGTTAAATGTTGCCCAGACATTAATTAATATGGGTGCGGTAGCACTGCTGCCGGTTATGATTTTTATATTGGGTCTTATTTTCAGAATGAAGGTGGGAGCTGCTCTTAAAGCCGGTCTTTTCGTTGGTATAGGTTTTCAGGGCTTAAGCCTTGTTGTAGGTCTTTTGACATCAACATTTCAGCCCATTTCAGATTATTATCAGGCTATAGGCACGGGCTTTACAACTCTTGACTTAGGCTTTGCCGCTACAGGCGCTGCAGCCTGGACAGTTCCTTTTGCGCCTTTGGCTGTTCCCCTTATTGTAATTGCAAACTTTATTCTTATTTTCATATTTAAGAGAAAGGTTTTAAACGTAGATATTTGGAACTACATACACTTCCTTATTCCCGGTGCTTTGGCTTACGGCTTAACAGGAAGCGCTGTTTTGGGCCTTGGGGTAACTGTTCTGCTTTCAATAATTGCTTGCCTTGTAGGCGAGGTTATAGCGCCTAAGTGGCAGGAATATTTCGGCCTTGACGGAACAACCTGTTCAACATTCTCGTTTATAACATTTATGTGGCCCCTTTCATGGGTTATAAACAAGATTATTGACAAGATTCCCGGCGTAAAGGACGTTGACATCAATATGGACTGGCTTGAAGAAAAGCTCGGTGTTTTCGGTCAGTCATATTTTGTAGGCTTTATTGTAGGTATACTTCTTGCTCTTTTGACACATCAGCCCGTTGAAAACATTCTTATTACAGGTATGGGAATCGCCAGTGTTTTGGTTCTTATTCCCAGAATGGTTTCAATAATGATGGAAGGTATCACACCTATAGGAAACGCAGCAAGCAAGTTTATGAAGAAGCATTTGGGCGAAGACGCAGAGCTTTGGATCGGTATGGACGTTGCTCTGGGCTTAGGAGACCCTGCCTGTGTAACCTGTACGGCTATATGTATTCCCATAACAATTGCTATGGCTTTCCTTATCCCCGGAATGACATACTTCCCAATCGGAGTTTTAACAATCGTATGCTATACAACAGTATTCTGTGTTATGGCAAGCAACGGCAATCTCTTCCGCAGCCTGGTTTGTTCTATTATTTCAATGTTTATAATTGTATACTGTTCAAACCTGTTCGTTCCCGAAGCAACAGCATTCTTCTCAGTAACAGGCCTTGACCTCGGCGGAAGCCTTGCTACAGACGGTTTCTTCGGCTTTGACTTAGGAAACGTTGTTATCTGTCTGCTTTACCGTTTGTTCGGCTGATAAGCTGAAATAAGCTAATTTAAGGGAAAATTTGTTTGTAAAAAAAGAAAACTGAAAAAAACGGAGAATATTAAAGGTAACAGTTCAGCCGTGCCCTGCTTACATGCTTATGTGAAAATTGTTTTTCACATAAGTCTGCCGGCAGGGCACGAGCAAAACTGTTGCTGTAAAAAAAGAGAAAAGGTGGGAAGATATATGAATGAAACAAAAACCGTTTTTCTGAGTGCAGAGGGTTCAGCCGAAAACAGTGATGAAGCGATTCGCTTATGCGGACGCTATATGATGGAAAGCGGAAGCATAGTAGGCGAAGATTTTACGAATGCCTGTATAGAAAGAGAAAAAGAATACCCTACGGGCCTGCCTACGGAAGTTCCCGTTGCCATGCCTCATGGAAACGCAGAGGGGATTCGGAAAAACTGTGTATGCTTTCTGAGGCTTGACAAGCCTGTCAGGTTTCAGCGTATGGACGACAGCGATGAATATATAGACACAAAGCTGATTTTTAACATAGCTATAATTCAGCCTAACGAGCATATGGAGTTTTTGAAAAAATTTATGAAATTTGTAATGGATGAAGAAATTTTAAAGAAATGCAGTGAGCTTCCCCTTAAAGAGATTCCCACTCTTTTGGAGGAGGAGCTGGGATAAACGATTTGCGAGCGGCTGAACCGACGCAGAATAAAAAGACTTAAGAAGTGTTATATTTTAAAGGGGCTGTTGCAAAACAAAGCAATAGCCCCTTATAGCTATAAGAGGGAGGGATGAATTAATGAGAAAAAGAAGCACCGATATCCTTCAATATTTAATTAAGAACAAGGGCAAAATAATTTATATAGGCAAGCTTGCGGATAAATTTGAGGTGTCAAAAAAGACTCTGAAAAATGATTTTAAAGAAATAAATCAGCTTCTTTCCACAGTTCCGGCTGATGAAATAAAATCAGACAGAGAGGGAAGGCTTTTATTCGGAAAGAATTTTGACGAAGAGAAAATAAAAAAAGGCCCTTTATACAATGACGCCTTATACCTACAGGCTTTCGCCTGAAGAGCGTCAAATTTATATTATGGCCGAGCTTGTTTTGTCAAACAACTATGTAACCATGCAGAATATAGCCGAGGAGCTTTATGTCAGCCGTATAACCATAGTAAACGATATGGAGGATATTAAAGAGAAGTTTAAAAAACACGGCATAAGCCTCGTTTTAGATTCAGGCAAGGGAATGCTTTTGATATGCGGTGAAGAAGAAAAAACGGCCCTTCTTATGGGAGTTTTCAGAAAGGCAAAAATAAATGTAAAAAACAGCACTTATTTTCAAAGGCTTATTCTGAAAAAGGCTAATATACGCTACAGTTTTTCTTCTATTTCAGCCCATGTTCAAAATTATTTTCATAAAAATGATTTGGTGTTTGCCAATGAGGGAATCTACGATATAGTTTTATATATATTTACCGTTTTTAACCTTATGGGAGAAAAAGGAATTCAAACGGGAGCTAATATACCTCTGTCGGGAATTGAAAATATGCTTTTATATGTAGGCGATATGCTTGGTGTGGCAGTTACGCAGACAATGAAGCTTAATTTTCAAAAATTTCTTAAGGAACACAGCCTTGAAGCCTCGGTTCAGTCAATAGATGAAATAGAGCTTTATAAGGTTATTCTCAATTTTGTGAGAAAAATAGACGAAGAAACAAATTTAAGCCTGACAGACGACGAAAAGCTTCTTACATCACTTTTAACCCACATAAAAAGTATGAAGGACTGGGGCAATTATGAGGTTGAATTCCCCGATTCGGCAGAAACCTCCATAGATTATGCATACTGGCAGGAGCTTGTGGATAAATATGTCTATATTCTCGAAAATTTTTTGAACTATACTTTGAATGACAATATGAAGAATTCTATTATAATTCATTTTTGTGTTGCCATAATAAGAAACAGAAAATACCGCCCTCTTATTACTGTTGTGGTTGTGTGTCCGGGCAGCGTTGTCGCAGGAAAATATTTGACTGTTCAGGTGAAAAATTATTTTGACTTTAATATTGCCGATGTAATTACGGAATATGACGAAGAAAATTTCGACAGTGCAATTAAAGACCAACAGGCGGATATAGACTTTATAATATCAACAGTGGCTCTTAATACAGAAAAATATAAGGTCGTGAGAGTGCATCATTTTCTTGAAATGGAGGATTTAAACCAGATTCAAAAAATGACATTCGGAAAAATACCGGCAAGAACTCAAAGCATACAGCATAAGGTTGAGCTTTTGAAGCAAAGCGTCAGAAATATATTCGGAGATGAAGAGCTGACCGAAACAATAATCAGAAATGCCGAAAACGTTATAGAGGAACACAGAGAAAAGCTTTTGGAAAACAGAGACAGCGAGTGGAAGGATATTTTTGACAGCAGTCGAATAATAATAGAAGAGGGAGAAACAACATGGCAGGAGGCTATGTATCTTTCTGCCGAGCCTATGGAGGATCAGGGCTATATAACAAAGGACTATATAGGAAACGCTATAAGAAAGGTTTATGAATACGGCGACTATATGATGGTCAGTGAGGGCGTAGCGCTGGCCCATGCCTCTAAAGACGAGGACGTTATTCGTGACGGGCTCAGTCTGCTTGTTTCGAAAAAGGGAATAACTCTGCCTAAAAGCGGCGCTAAGATATATCTGCTTTTTTGCTTTGCCTCCACAGGGGAAAGAGATTATTACGGACTTTTGAGAAATATAATTATGATAGGCCGCACGGAAGGAAAGGTGGAAGAAATAAGAAATTCGGAAACACCCGAGGAAGTTTATCATAAAACGGTTTTGAAACAGGAATAAAGGTAAAAACAGAGGAGAGATAGATATGAAAAGTGACAAAAGAGAGAAGGTGTATATTTTAGGTCATAAAAATCCAGATTCAGACTCTGTATGTTCGGCTATAGCCTATGCAGAGCTGAAAAACAGTTTGGGAACGGGTACTGTATATGCGGCAGGGCGCTGCGGCGAGATTAACAGCGAAACAAGGTTTATTTTAAACTATTTCGGCGTTCCCGAGCCGGAATATGTTGAAAATGTAAGAACACAGATTGAGGATATTGAAATAGGCCGCAGTGAAGGCGTAAATTCTCTTATTTCTCTTAAAACGGCGTGGGAGATAATGAAAGAAAAGAATATAGTTACTCTGCCTGTTGTGAGAGAAGACAACACCCTTGAAGGGCTTATAACAACTTCGGATATTGCCAAATCATATATGGATGTATATGACAGCAGAATTATCTCCGAAGCAAAGACACCCTACAGAAATCTTGTTGAAATTTTAAAGGGAACCATGCTTGTGGGAGACATAGACGGCGTTATAACAAAGGGAAAGTTTATTATCGCCGCAGCCAACCCGGAGCTTATGGAGGACTATATAAGCGAGGGTGACACGGTTATATGCGGAAACAGGTTTGAAGCCCAGCTTTGCGCCGTTAAAATGAAAGCCGGCTGTATAATAGTCTGCTGTGAAAAAAGCCGAATTTCAAAGACAATTCAGCAGACTGCGGCGGAAAAGGGCTGTTGTGTTATTAAAACCGACTTTGATACATTTACGGCCGCAAGGCTTGTAAATCAAAGCATACCGATAGGTTTTTTCATGAAAACAACGGATATTGTCACATTTTCCCCCTGTGATTATCTGGATGAAATACGCTCCGTTATGGTAAAAAAGAGATACAGAAATTTTCCGGTTGTTTTGCGTTCGGGAGAGCTGGCCGGAATGATTTCAAGACGTAATTTAATCGGAGGCAGGTGTAAAAAGGTTATACTGGTGGATCACAATGAAAAGCTTCAGGCCGTAGACGGGCTTGAACAGGCTGAAATTTTGGAGGTTATAGACCATCACAGAATAGCCGATGTGGAAACGGTTCACCCGGTTCATTTCAGAAACCAGCCCTTCGGCGCTTCCGCAACCATAATAGCGCAGATTTATAAGGAAAACGGCATTAAAATTCCGCTTAAAACGGCAGGGATTCTCTGTTCTGCCATTCTTTCCGATACACTTGTTTTTTCTTCTCCCACATGTACATATACCGATATATTAACGGCACGGGAGCTGGCTGAAACAGCAGGCATAGACATAAAAGAATATTCAAAGAAAATGTTTTCGGCAGGGACAAGCCTTGAAAATAAAACTGCCGAACAAATTTTTTATCAGGATTTCAAGATGTTTAACGCAGGAAATATAAGCTTTGGGGTAGGGCAGTTTAATATCATGGGAACGGAGGCTTTAGAGAGCCTTTCTGTTAAAATTTATGAGCATATGAAAAAGGAACTGGTTTTCAGAAGGGCCGATATGATGTTTTTTATGCTTACAAATATAGAGGATAAATCTTCTTATGTAATTTTCTGCGGCAAAAACGCATATTCTTACTTAAACAATATTTTCAATAAGCCAGAAACCGATTTTATGATACATATTCCCAAGCTTGTTTCAAGAAAAAAACAGTTTATACCGGCAATGATAACAGCTCTTCACACTGAAGCGAGCATATAACTGCCGGGTTAAAAGAAACTCCTGCCAGTTTGAAAGCGGCTGCAGTTTAATATTATAACTGTTCTTCGGCGGAAACGGGTGTTTTTTCCGTATACTTTTGGCAGCAGTTCAATCGTGCAGGGCACGGCTGAACTGTTACTGCTTTTGTGAGTTTGTCACCGAATAGTATGTTATTTTATTGACAAAGTTTTAAATATATTGTATAATTTACTTTACAGATACACGACGTGATTTAATAAATAATGAAGGGTGACGGAAATATATGGAAAAGAATATCTCATCGGCCGTTATTAAAAGGCTTCCCAGATATTACAGGTATTTAGGCAGTCTTTTGGACAATGGCATAACACGGATTTCCTCAAAGGATTTAAGCAAAAGAATGCATCTTACCGCCTCCCAAATACGTCAGGACCTTAACAATTTCGGAGGCTTCGGCCAGCAGGGCTACGGCTATAATGTTGAGCTTCTTTACGGAGAAATAAGAAAAATTTTAGGTCTTGACAAAACCTACAATATGATTATTATAGGCGCCGGAAATATAGGTCAGGCTCTTCTTAACTATATAAATTATCAAAAAAGAGGTTATAACTTTGTAGGAGTTTTTGACAAAAACCCTAAGATTATAGGCTTAAGCATAAGAGGCATAGAAATAAGAGACGTGGATACACTTGATGCATTTTTGAAGTCGGAAAAGGTTGATATAGCCGTTTTAACTCTCCCGGGAAACAATGCAGAGCCTATTGTAGAAACAATTGTCGAAAACGGCGTTAAGGGTATTTGGAATTTTTCACATCTTCCCATAAAAACTCCGGAGGACGTTGTTATAGAAAATGTTCACCTAACCGACAGCCTTATGACCCTTACATATAAGCTGACTGAGCATGAGGCCTCAAAAAAGGAATGAGAAATGAAATACTTTCGTAAATATAAATCTCCCGTAGGCGAGCTTACTCTTATATCAGACGGCAGGGCTCTTACAGGGCTGGATTTCGAAAATACACCTTTCAGGCAGGATACCTCCGAAATGGAATATGCCGATTTGCCCGTTTTCAGAGAAACGGCTTTTTGGCTTGACACATATTTCAGAGGAGAAAATCCCGGCTTTACACCAACTCTTTTGCCGAAAGGAACGGCCTTTCGTCTTAGTGTTTGGGAACAGCTTAAGAAAATTCCCTACGGAGAAACAACCACCTACGGAGCTGTTGCAAAAAAAGCGGCAGAGGAGAGGGGAACGGAAAGAATGTCCGCTCAGGCCGTCGGCGGTGCTGTGGGGCATAACCCCATAGGCATAATTATACCCTGTCACAGGGTTATGGGCGCAGGAGGAAATCTGACGGGCTTTTCAGCCGGAATAGAGGTTAAAATATTTCTTTTGAAGCTTGAAGGGGCCTATAAAGAAAGCTTTCACCTGCCCAAGGGGTGACGGAGGCGTTTAAACAGTAACAGTTCAGCCGTGCGTTTTGCATGAGCGGAGTGCCAACAGCTCGCAGAGTGTCTCTGCTGCGCAGCCGGTACGGCTGAACTGCTGCTTTAAATATTTTTTTAAAATTTTCTTAAATCAGTTGACTATTTCTTAAAAATATACTATAGTAGTATTAGAAAAATTTTGACTGCAAACAGATTGAGATTGAATATATTTTATTTACGGAGAGATATGAATGGAATTGAAACCACTTAAAATCGGAGATATAGAAGTAAAATAACCTATTGTGAAGGGGGGCATGGGCATAGGCATAAGTCTTTCCTCTCTTGCCGCCGCAGTTACCAACGAGGGCGGACTCGGTGTGATTTCAGCCGCCCAGCCCGGTTTTATGGAAGAGGATTTTTACACAAACACAAACGAAGCCAATATGAGGGCGCTGACATATCACATTAAAAGAGCCAAGGAGCTTTCCAACGGAGGTGTAATAGGCATTAACCTTATGGTAGCTTCTAAGCAGTATGATATGTATGTTGACTGCATCATAAAAAGCGGAGCCGATCTTATTATATCGGGGGCCGGCCTTCCTCTTGACCTGCCTAAATATGCCGCAGGGTCTGATATAAAGCTTTGCCCTATTGTTTCGTCGGCAAAGGCGGCAAATGTTATTTTGACTCGCTGGATGAAGAAATATAAAAGACTGCCTGATATGATAGTTATCGAAGGCCCCAAGGCCGGCGGCCATTTGGGCTTTAAGCCTGCCGAGCTTGAAACAATCACACCGGCCGATATGGATATAGAAATAGGCAAAATTCTCGAAATAAGAGATAGGTTTTCAAAGCAGTATGACAAAACAATACCCGTTATTTTCGGCGGCGGTGTTTTCGACCGTGCCGATATTGACCACTGTCTGTCTTTGGGGCTTGATGGTGTTCAGATGGCTACAAGGTTTGTTGCAACGGAGGAATGTGACGCAAGCCCTGCCTTTAAACAGGCTTATATAAATGCTAAGGCCGGCGACGCCAAAATCGTCAAATCTCCTGTGGGTATGCCCGGACGGGCCATAAACAATGTCTTTGTTCAGAACACCGAAAGCGGAAACGGCCCCAAGGTAACAAGGTGTTTTAACTGTTTAAACCACTGTGACCCCAGAACCACCCCTTATTGTATCTCTCTTGCCCTTTTTAATGCTGCAAAGGGCGACCTTGACAACGGCCTTATTTTCTGCGGTGAAAATGTTGACAAAATAGTCAAAATAACCACTGTTCACGAAATCTTCGAAGAGCTTATAAAGGAGCAGTAATAAATGAAAAAAATAATTTCAACCGACAAGGCTCCTGCCGCCATAGGCCCTTATTCACAGGCTGTTCAGGCAGGGAACATAATATTTATATCCGGTCAAATAGCTTTAAACCCTGCCACAGGTGAGCTTTCCGGAAGCACTGCCCCCGAACAGGCAAAGCAGGTTTTCGAAAACATAAAGGCTGTTCTTGAA
>JAJQCI010000357.1:11156-12114 GCA_021202835.1 Clostridiales bacterium
GTTAAAACAACTGTCTTTTTAACCGATATGAACGACTTCGGCGCCGTAAACGAGGTTTATGCCGAATATTTTAAAGAAAACTGTCCGGCAAGGTCGGCGGTTGCCGTTATGGCTCTTCCCAAAGGGGCAAAAATAGAGTGTGAATCAATTGCTGTGCTCTGATAATAAAATATAAGCTTAATTAACGCTGTCTTTCAGGGCAGCGTTTTTTAACGGCTGAATTTTTGTTGCCTGCTGATTTACCATGTGTTATAATAAAGACAAAAGGAGGGAAGTTATGAACATTAAAAACTTAAAGCTTGACAAAAATATAAAAACACCTTTATACATTCAGCTTTTTAAAGCCTTAAAGGATAATATTGTCAGCGGAAATATTTCCGACGGCGAAAAGCTTCCTTCCCGGCGTGTTCTTATGGAGGAGCTTTCTTTAAGCAAAAGCACAGTTGAGAAGGCCTATATGCTTTTGGAGGAGGAGGGGTATGTGCTTTCAAAGGCCAAAAGCGGCTATTTTGCAAGGTCCGAAAGCCCTGTCAATAAGGATATTGACGAGCCGGACTATTATTATAATGAGGGCATTGTTATAACAATGAGTCACCAGCTGACAGCCCTTGCCTCATATCCATCAAAGGAATTTACAAAGCTTTACAGAGACGTAATTTACGATATGCCGGAGCTTTTGGGCTTTGGTCATAAATTCGGCGAAAAGGCTCTAAGGCAGGCAGTTTCTTCAAACCTTAACAGTCTCCACGGTTTCGGCTGCAGCCCCGACAGGGTTATTATAGGAGCCGGAACGGAATATTTAATAGAACAGCTTGCCCATATAATGCCTAAAGATACTGTTTTTGGCTTCGAAAACGGCTGTTTTGCCAGAAGCTATATACCTGTAAGAAATTCCGGGGCAAAAATAACACTTATAGAAAACAGACCGGAAGCTTTTCCGACAGAAAGATTATTAAAC
>JAJQCI010000114.1:0-9545 GCA_021202835.1 Clostridiales bacterium
TCTTAGGCGTTTCCACTGTTGTATGAAGCCCTTCCTGAGCCTCGCTTATTTCACTGTTTACAACCCTTGCAAACACATCTCTTTGAGCATGTGAGCCTAATGAATTATATTTACTCGATGCCTGACGGCAGTAGTTCGACAAGCTTCTGTATCTTGCCGCAGCCATTTTATCTCCGCCCTCCTCTTCGGTAAGAGCAAGAGTTTCAAACTGTGATGCGGCCTGTGATATGCTTGTTCCGAAATCGGCTTCTCTGTCGTCCTGTGCGGCATATTTTCCGCTTGTGACATCGCTTAAAAATTGGCTTCTGGCTTCATGAGTGGGAGCGTCGAGATATCTTCTCATTGCGTTTCCGTCCTTTAAAGCGGCAATAGTCGGCAGGCTCTCAATCTCCTTGGGAGTAGCCTGAACACCGCTTCCGCCCAGTGAAGCAATGTTTGTTTCTTCATAAGCTCTGACCTTGCTTATAACAGAGGCTCTTTCCTCATCCGAACCGGCATTCTGATATTCCTCCGAGAAGTTTGCATAGGCCTTCGCCATTTTTCTGCCGTGCTCTTTCTTATCAGGGTCGGAAGCACACTGCGAATAGAAGTCCCAGGTTTGTATGGATTTTTCGATTTGGTTAAATGACTTGTCGCCCGAAAGGTTATCTGTGAATATACTTTCATTGCTTGCGGCAATGTCATTTCCCTCTTCTGTCGTTGCGGCCTCCATAAAGGCGGTTTTGTGAGCCGAAAGGGCTTCAACCTGCTCATTGCAGGCGTTCCACTTGGCAGAGCCTGCCTTATGTCTGTCTCTGTTGGTTGTCGCTCTTGCAATATTGGCATCTATACCCGACAAATATTTCGACTTAGTCTCTTGCTGACGTTCCTCTTTGATTGCATCCATTGTTTTCTGAGAGGGTTCGGCGGAAAGCTTGGATTTGTCGATTTTGTTCCAGCTGCCCGGCTTTTCACTGCTTTCGGCATTAAACATATAATTGCCGTAGCTCTGCATAACAGCGTCTCTTTCTTCATGGCTCTTTGCGTTAACAAAGGCAGTTCTGAATTCCGCTGTTCTCTCATATTCCGTGTCGTCGCTTCCGCTGAAGAAGGAGTTATAAAGCTTCTGTTCGTTTTCGGAATAATCAAGTGTCTGCTTTTCGGAAGAAGCCATTTTCGGGCTGTCAATCTTATTGTCTACCTTTTGCTGGGCACTGTTTATATCGCTGTTAATCGTTTTTGCAAAATTCTCTCTCTGGGCGTGGGTTGCCAAACCGTCATAGGTCTTGGCTGCCTCTGAGCAGTAGTTTGTAAGAGCGGTATACCTTGCCGCTTCTTCCTTGTTGCCTGATTTTTCGGCCTTTTCGGCCATTTCGGCAAAGGAGCTTCCCGCTTTTGCAAGCTGGCCTCCGAAGTCCTGCTCTTTTTTGTTTTGAACCTCAAACCTTGTTATTTTGCCTTCCTTTATGTCACGCAAAATCTGAGATCTTTCGGCGTGGGAAGAAGCATTGACATACTGCTTCAAAGCTGTTTCGTTTCTTGCCCCAACTACCGCCGACAAGCCCTCAACCTCCTTGGGGGTAGCCTCAACACCGGCCAAGCCTGCCGCTTCGGTGGTTTCATAAGCATTCATCTTATCGGCAACAGCCTGTCTGCCCTCGGGTGAGCCCGCTCTTTGATAAGCCTCGGAATAATCGGCATATGCCTTTGCCATTTTATAGGCATGCTCCTGAACCGCCGGATTTCCTGCGCTTTGGGCAAGAGCCATCCAGTTCTGCCTGCTGTTTTCGATTTCTTTAAATGTCTTGTCATTTGAAAGATCGTCTGTAAAGGAGCCCTTATTGCTTTCCGCAAAGGCTGTTTTAGCTTCGTCGTCGCCGCTGATTTCAAAGGCAGCCCTTTGACGGCAAAGTGAGTTAACCTCTTCATTGCATGCATTCCACTTGGCGGAGCCTTCCTTGTGTCTGTCTCTGTTGGCGGCCGCCCTTGCTATGTTTGCATTGATTCCCGACATAAACTTCTCGTTTTTGGAGTTCATCTTGGGCGGAGCATCCGAGAAGGCTTCTTTGTTTTCTTTTATAAAGCTTTCTCTTTCGCCCTTGTCGGTTATACCCTGCATGTCGTTGCCCAATTGAGTTAGGCTGTTTATGCGGTCGTTATATTTATTCCATTCATTGCTGCCCTCTTCAAACATATCTCTGTTGTTCTTAGCGGCAAGAATATTCTTGTCAAGGCTTTGCATAGCCTTATTTTCGCTCTGTGAGGTGTTGTCTTTAAACAAAGCGCCGTTTTGCTTCATAATTTCGGCTCTTTCCTCAGATGTGGCCGCATGTCTCAGGCTGTGGCCTGCCGCCGCATGTGTCGCCAGCATGGAATTAAATTTGTTCCACTCGGCAGACCCTTCGGCGTTTCTGTCTCTTGCTTTTTTGATTCTTTCCAGATTCTTATTGCAGTTTGTAAATGCCTTGGCTTCACTCTTTGAAGGCTCAAGATCTTCCTTAAATGAGGAGTCGTTTGCCACAAGAGCGGCTCTGGCGTCTGCGTCCGCCGTATGGTCGAGATTTTGAATGGACTTTTTATAGCCTTCAACATCCTTGTTATATTTATTCCACTCGGCCGAACCCTGTTTAAACATATCTCTGAGTCTGACAGCACCTGCCATCTTTGAACTTGCTCTCATAACAGCCTTGTTTTCCTTGTTTGTAAAAGGCTTTGTAAAAGCCCCTCTGCCGTCAGCTTCGACTTTGCTTCTTTCCTCAGATGAAGAAGCAGCTTCATAAGCAGCCTTCTTTTCCTGAAGGTCGTTACATGCCGCATCGGCAGCCGCTCTTTCGGCGCTTCCCTGGGGAAGAGAATCTCTGTATTCCTTCCACTGAGACAGTCTTGTGTCTATGTTGGAAGCAGCCTTCTTTTCGGCAGATGTTTTGGATTCGGTCTTGCCGAATTCCTTATGCTTGGCCATATAGTTTTCTCTTTCCTTATGGGTACTGAGAGCGTCGAAGCCTTTTTTAAGGCCGGCCATCTTGTTAAGGTCGTTGTTATATTTGTTCCACTGTGCACTGCCGACCGCAAACTGATCTCTTGCATTCTTGGTGTTTGCCATTCTCTCGTCAATATTGTTAATGGCGCCTCTTTCCTTCATATTTGTCATATCCGAAGAACCGAACTTACTTCCGTCAACCTTAAGCGAATTGGTTCCTCCCTTAGCCTTGAAATCTTTCATAAAGGCTTCTCTTTCCTCATGGGTCTTAAGTTCGGAAAAGGCCTTGAGGGTTTCGTTGCCCTTATCTATTTGTTCATTAATAGCAGCATATTTTGCTCCTCGCTTTGTAACAGCCGCCTGTGCTTTGTTTTTGCTGTTTTGATTTCTGATAGACTTTGTGAAATCAAGCTCTGCGCTGTTTGCCACGTCTCCCTTAAAGCCCTCATTATATGACTTCATGGAATTTTTCCTTGCCCGGCTCTTAGCCTGCCATTCGGACATTTTCTCTGTCATTTTTTCAAAGTTCTCTATTTTATTAAATACATTGCCGGGGGCCTCTTTAATACTTTTCACGGTGTCGTTAAATGTACGCTCTCCTGCCTGAGCCGCATCCTGATCCATTATGGCCGTTACAGCTGTACCCACGTGTTTAACAGAGGTTATTGCCCCTATCATAAATATCAGTTTAAGAAGAATATCAACGGAGATATTTGACAGGCTTCCGCCTGATGTATCGGTAAAGGATATTGTATAGCCGTCACTGCCCGAAAGCAAAAGAGAAATAAGCATCATAACAATATTCAAGCCCACAATCATGCCTACGCCCATACAAAGACGCCCTATAAACGTTCTTCTCCATTTTCCGTATCTTTCGCCGTCATCAAGAGGCATTGTGGAAACAAAAAAAGGCGAAACAACATATAAAATAGTAATCTCTATAATCCTTTGAATAAACACGGCACACATGCCCAAAAGATTTATAATAAGTATAACTGCACCTATAAAACCGACAAAATAGTCAATATATCTGGCTCCACCTATAATATTCGAAACAGAGGTCAGGCTGGTCCAAAACATTTTGTTGTTTGTTACGGCAGTTTTAAGCGAGTCATATTGAGCCGTTGTTATACCGCTTTTAGCCGACATAAGAAAAAGATTATCGGTAATAGACAGGCCTCCGCTTAACGACGTGGCCTTGTACATAGCTGTCATAACCCTTGAGGCTAAATCAACAAGGCCGTAGCAAAGCACGGGAAGAATTAAAAACGTAACGCAGGATTGTATGAAGCTTGTCATTATGGCCCCTACGCTTGCTCGGCTGTCATAGCTGAAGTCAAGGGTTGACCTCATAACCGCCACAACGGTAAACACAAACAAAAGCACAAGAGAAAGACAGGTTATGTATACAAAAGCTGCCTTTACATTGCTTGATGTAAATATTATAGAAAGTATGTTATTGCTTTCGGAACCGTATGTAACATCCACTGCCCCTGCGAAGGAATATGCCGCTGTTTCTATGGCATATAAAATTTCGAGAATAAAGACATAAATTTGATATAATATCGAACACACGACATCCATCAAAATTTCCCAAATGTAAACAAGGAAGTTCTCCCAGATTACCGAACATATGGGCGCAATAATATTACTGACCAGCCAGGTGATTGCCTTAGACAGACCCGAAAAGATCCAGTTTGCGATTTTATCAAATATACCTAAAAAAACAATTGTCTGCATAAACAATCACCCCTGCCTGTTTTAAGATGTTTCGCTTGATTCGCCGCCGCTCTGTTCGCCGCCGCCCGAAGCCTGGCTGTCTCCGCCCGTACCTTGACTGTCTCCGCCTTGGTTCCCGTTTCCGTTTCCGCTGCCTTGACTGCCGCCTTGACCGCCGCCCTGACCGTCGCCGTCTCCGCCGAATTTCGGTATAAGGGATTTGGCAAGACTTGTTATTTCCTCATAAGCCCCGCCGGGAGTGGGTATCATGGAATCGGAAAGTATCCTGTTAAATACCATAGTACAGTTTTCAAGGGCCATACTCAGCATAGCCACACCGTATATCTTTATAAAATAATCCAGCGTACTTACAGATGTGTCTATAAGGCCGTTTGTCAGAAATATAGGCAGCAGCATCAAATAAATATTGACAGCCAATATTATCCCCACAGAGCTGAAACAGGCCCCTATGTAAAAGTCCTGCCATCTTTTAAATCTCTCTCCCCCGTCCAAAGGGGCAAAGGCCACAAAGAACGGGGCAATAACAAACCCCACAACCACCGTAACAATCCTTTGTATGTAAACAAAGGATGCGCCGAACATAAATTTCAATATGAAAATAAGCACTATTGCTCCGCTGATATAATCTATTTTATAGATGGAAAAATATTTCGCCACCTCTGTGTCATTTGTATAGCTTTTAACTCCCTTCACATAATCCTGAAGAATAGAATCATCCCAGTCTCCGTCATAGCTGCCTCCGCCCAACATATGACTTATGAAGTTTGTTGTGTCGCTGCTCCCCTCCGGTTTTCGGGCGTTCATGGCCGTAGCGGCAAACAGGTAGTTTGAAAACCGGGCATCATCATTATTCATAGCATAATTTATACTTTTTTGAACGGAAGCGGTAACCACATTGCTGAGGGCGGCTGTTCCGAAGGTTATAACCTGTATGGCGCAAAACAAAACGAAACAATTTGCCAGGTTTTTTAAAATATCATTAATACTTTGTCCTCCGCCGCTGACAGTGCCTATGCTTCTGACAACAGCTGCCACAGTAAACATAATACAGAGAACAATGCTTAAACCCCAAACCATCATAAAAGCATTTTTTAAGGTGGGAATCTTCATAAGAATTTCCGTTAAATATCCGCTTCTGTTTTCGGAAACTCCGTTGGCGCTGTAGGTATAATAGACAGGGTTTGTACCTGAGATAAGTTCAAAAATATCCTGCAGCATGTCCAAAATTTTGAGAAGCGCAATGTATATATAATACAAAAGCACGCAAAGCTGCATAATTATGGCGTTTAATATAGCCTTAAAAGCCGCAATGAAAATCTCTAAAAAAACGTTGGCCACAAGCTGAATGAGAGGCTCCAAAAGGTTTTCCCTTATCCAACTTATAAAATTAAAGCATATAGGTATAACATAAGGATTAAACATTTTGTCACCTCTCTTTCTTATGTCACTTGTTTAACGAACGGAGAATTTCTTGGAGTTGTAAAGCATAAATAATATTATGCCGATTATGATTGCTGTAAAAAGCAGTATCGCTCCCACTCCGGCGGCCCCTATGTGCCTTGTTATTCTGAATACATATTCGCTTTGGTTTCCGGCTCTGTCAACGGCAATAAGGGTATATTCTCCTACGCCGCTTACAGTGGCGCTGCCGCCGCTTTCGCCCAATATTTTTTCATCTCCGGATTTAGAGAAAAGGTGAAGAGTTGTTTCATCGTCATAACAAACCAGGCTGACCTCGTTGCCCGTTGATTTCATATTGCTTTTAAGCCCTTCAAAATACACTATGGGAGCAGTTTTGTCAACGACAATTTCCGTTTGAAGTATAGGCAGCCCCTCCCCCGTAAGCTCAATTGTATATCTGCCGTCCAAAGGCATAACAAGAACCTCAAGGCCCGAATTTAAAGCCTTTTTAACCTGCAGATTTATCATTGCGGCGCCATCTTCCGCCGCTTCTCTTTCAGGGTCGGTTTCCTCCTCCGGAGGTTCGGGTTCGGCTTCCTCGGCGCCATCTTCACCGGCTTCGCCGACCTTTCCGGTTTCTTCGCTTTCCTCCGCCTCGGCAGCTGCCGGCTCGGTTTCCTCCTCCGGGAATTTAACCTCGTCAGCGTTTGAGTCAAAGCCGTAATTTTCTTTATAATCACTGTATTCCAGGCTTGTAATGGAATATCCCCCCGGAGCCGTAAAGCTGTCGAAATTGTTCACTGGGTTTGCGTATAAATAAAAGTTTGCCTCCAGTGAACTTCCGAATCTGTCGCTTACAAAAAGAGTATAGCTTCCGGTTTCTTCTATAAGATCCGTTGTTTCATATTCCTCATCGTCTCTCGTTATTGAATATTCCAGGCTGTCATCCATAGTCAGCTTGAGAGACGAACTTGAAAACATGCCTGCAGGCATATTGGCATAAAATTTACTGCCGCCGACGTTAAAGACAAACAGATTCCTGTCCGGGTCAAATTCATTTATAACAGAGTTTGCGTCCACTGCCTCATACAAAAAATCTTCCGGAAGGATATCGGCGTTTTCCGGCTCTTCCGCAGTAATCTCCGGCTCGGCGTCTGCTGATGCTTCGATGCCCTTTTGAATTCTGAATGTAAACCTTGCCCTGTATTTTGCTCCGTCAGAGCTGCTTACAATGTTTAAAATATATGTGCCCTGTTCGTTTATATACTCTTTGTTTATAAACTGGGTTTCGATACCGTCCTTAGTCATTGTCACAGTCATATTTGACGGTATGTCTATGTAAATATTTCCGCCGCTTATGCCGTTGTTGGCTATGTTTGTATAGAAGCCCTCTCCGTTGGAAAAAGTTTTCTTATAAAGGTTGGCCTCGGCATTATAGCTTTCCGACAAGCTGTCGGAAATTATGTTTTCGGTTGTTTCTTCAATAACCTCATCGGCATATTCGGTCTCTCCCGATATAATTCCGGAAATGCTGCTTTGAACATCGGCTATTCCTGCCTGAAATGTTTCATAAACACCGGATGATGCCGAAGCAGCGGTAATTGTGAAGTTAAAATCGGTTTTATAAACTCTGGCATATTCCTCCTTTGCGCCGTAGTTTTTTGCATATACACTCATTGTATAGCTGCCGGGAGTTTTTATGATTTCATTGTTGTTATAGCCGATGGCAGACCCGTTTCTTTTAAGACTGTAGCCTACGTTTGAGGGCAATATAAAATTTGCCTGAGAAACATCTTCACCGTAAGCCGGCACTGAGGAATAAAATGCTTTGAAATTAGGGAATGAATATTTATATAATCCCGTTGCCGGGTCACTTTCGGCGCTGTTTATACAGCTTATCATTTGAGCATCATATTCTTTGTTATATACTCCGGCAACAGGCTCGCCCATTATTCTGAAGGTAAAACAGCCGTAAACGGTTTCTCCGCTTATAACATCGCTTGAAACCGCCGTCAGAACATAATAGCCCTTGCCGTATATAACCTGACCGCTTATAAAATTTTCCGTTGTTCCGTCACAGGTGAGGGAGACGCTTATATCCTTGGGGACGGTTATAATAACGCCGTCATAGACTTTTCCGCCTTCGGGCACTGTTGAAGTAAACTGCCTGCCGTTGGCAAAGGTTTCGGTGTAAACTCCCGAATCCGTGTCGAAATTTTCGCTGAATTCCTCCACAAGCCTGCCCGTGTCGTCTCCCGGAGTTAAAACCGTCATATTTCCCACGATAATTATAAAAATAATCGCCAACGCCGCTGCTTTGTTAAGTTTCTTCATTCTTTGCCACCTCACAACCCTTGTTCGGAATATATAGGTTCTTTTCAAAATAATTTTTTATCCATGTTCTGTCAAAAATAAAATACAATATTCCAATTCCGACAATAAACGAAACAATCACATACACCTTATTGCCGAAGGTATATTTGTATATCCTCTCATATTTGGAAAGAAGCAAGGGCCCACAGGAAATCAGATTGAAAAAGCTGTGAACCGCCGCCCCCGGCAGAGCGCTTTTATAATATAAACAAACCGCTCCCAAAATAAAGCCCATAATTGCGGCATAAATACTCCATATAATGTTAAAATGCATAAAGCCGAACACGCACGCTGCGGCAATAAGCCCGACCCCCTCGCCGAGCCTGCTGCAGAGTTTTCTTTGGAAGATGCCTCTGAAAAAAATTTCTTCCAAAACAGGCGTTACAACAGCCATAACAATAACTGTTTCATAAATGCTCCCCGTTGCGGTTATTATGCTATAGCTTTCAGTGTAGCTTTTTGATATACCGGAGGGAATAATATTGAGAATTCCCCCTACTGTAAAATTAAGCCCGATTCCCATAAGCACAAGCATTAAAATATCATTTCTGCTTAATTTCACGAATTTTATGCCCAAAGCCTCTTTAAAGCCCAAGCCGTATTTCTTCTTCTCTCTTTTTCTGATGTGGTTTATTGCAAAAAACAGGGAAAACGCCGTAATTGCCGCTTCGCTTATTCCGACAGGATACATAACGGAAACAAAAACGCAGTATACGAAAACGTAAACAATAACATACCAAACAAGCTCAAAATAAACCCGGTTTATTTTACCAATCTTCATCTTCGTCTTCGTATTCATCTTCATCATAATATTCATCTTCGTCCCATTTGTTATATCCTAAAAGAGGTCCGCTCTCTTCCCAATCATCGTCTTCATAATCATAACTGTCTGTATCGGCTGACGAATAGTCGTCTGTCTTATTTTTATCTTTTTTCGACTTTTCCTTCTTTTTAAATACTCCCGGCTTAGGCAGTTCGCCTAATTTGGGCAACTTATTTAAAAGAGAATCAAATAACGAAGGATCGGGCTTCTTTTCAAAAGGATTTTCTTCGGCTTCACCGGCCTTTTCGT
>JAJQCI010000114.1:9555-12082 GCA_021202835.1 Clostridiales bacterium
TTTTCTTTGTTATTTTTGTCTTTCTTGGTTTTTTTCTCTTTCTTTTCCTTTTTATCTGTCTTTTCCTTCTTTTCCTTCTTTTCTTTCTTATCCTTCTTGCCGCCGAATCCGAATATCTTTCTTACGATTATTACAATAACCACTATGAGGGCAACAAAGATAATAAGGAAAACAATAAGATATATTATACCGGCGATGCCGCTTAAGCCGCCGCTGCCGCCTAAAACAAAGTTATATACATTCTCATTTCCCGTTTTGTCTCTTGCGATTAAGGTATAGCTGCCCTTACCGCTTATTTTCCCTCCCCCACCTGACATATCGAGAGAGCTTTCGTTTCCGCTTGAGTCAATCAAAATAACCTCGGCGTCGCTTTCACTGCAGTAAATCATAACGCTTTCTTCTTTGGCTGACATATTCTCGTCAAGCCCCTCAAAGGTTATTACGGGAGCGGTTCTGTCTATAAACAGAGTGAAAGAAAGTATGGGCATACCTCTGCCGCCCTGAAGAATAAAGTCATATTCTCCGTCAAGGGGCAGAGAAAACACACTTTCATAGCTTTCGTTTTGAAGATCTATCTCTGAAAGCCCTTTTATAAAAACATCATCGATTTCGGAATAAAAATCTCCGTAATCGCTGTATTCCGCCTTAATCAGGGAATAACCCTCCGGCATGGTAAATTCATCTAAATAATTTACGGGTTCCGAAGCAATATCAAACTCAAGGGTCAGCTCTTCAAAATTGCCCTCTTCTTCGGAGCCTGTTTTAAGGTTTAAAGCATATCTTCCGTCTTCGCTCACGGAAACGCCGTCAAACAGCTCAACCTCTTCGTCATCTCTGATAAGGCTTTTTTCAATATTGTCGGGAATATCGAATTTTACCTCGTCATTTGAAATCATACCGTTTGGCACGGACATATATAAGCTTTCGCCGCCGAGAGTGAAAACATACATTTTTCTTGTAATGTCATATTCATTGGTGACTGAATAGCTTAAACCGCTTTCTTCATCGACGGCGCCTTCGCCGTCCACACTGTCGCCCACTGTTTCCTCCGCAACGCCTTCGGGAGTTTCAACACCCGACTGTATTCTGAAAGAAAACTTCGCTCTTGAGGTTACCCCCTCAAAAACATCGGTAACAGTCATAACATAGCTGCCCGGGTCATTTATATAGGTTTTGTTGTTAAATTCAACGGGGGTTCCGTCCTTTGAAACAGAAACAGACATATTATAAGGAATGTCAAAATAAACATTTCCGCCTACAATTCCGTCATTGGGGATATTTGTGTAGAAGCTGTCTCCCGTACTGAAAGACTCCGAATATATATTTGCTGTTTCAAAATAGCTTTCTCTCAGGGTATCGCTTACAATATTGCTTTCCGCCGATGTTTCTGAAGAATAGCCGGCCGCCGAAGAGCTGTCTTCAGTATTATATGCGATTATTGCCGCAGTAATATCCGCTGATTCGGCTGCATAGCTTTCAGCAGATAAATCGTTAATCGTAAAATCAAGTGTTGTTTCATAGCAGGCCTCATAGCCGCCGCCGGAAGCATAGCTTAAGCCGTATATTTTAAGCTTATAGCTGCCTGCTTCGGTATAAACCTTGTTTTTTATATATGTAACGGCGCCGCCGTTTCTCGTAAGGCTGTACCCCATATTTCTGGGTATAATAAAAGAAGCACTTTCAACGCTTTCGCCGTAGTCTGAAACGCTTGAATAAAAAGCCTTGTAGTTTGGAAGAGTATATTTATAAAGCCCCGTACCCTCGTCATATGCAACAGTGGCTGCGGTGGTTATTTTGGGATATTTATACTCACCGGTATCAGCCTTGTTTGAAGGTGCAGAGCCTATTCTGAACGTAAAAACCCCTGCCGTCTGTTCCCCGTAGGTATTCAGGCCGTAAAGGCGCAGAATATAATAGCCCTGGGAGGAAATGGCAGTCTTATTGTGAAAATCAATATATTCGCCGTCTTTTTGAAACTGTGTGTTAATATTTGACGGTATTTCAAAATAAACACCGTCACTGACAACAGCACCGTTGGGAACAGAGGAAATAAATTCCAAGCCTCTGGCAAGTGTTTGAACATACATGCCCGAGGTCACGTCGAACTCCTCTGTTATGTCTGCTCCCTGAACATCCTCCCCGGCATAGGCCGCTTCTTCCGCCACATCCGCATCCGAGGCAAAAACGTTAACCTGCACAGGAACCAAACACAAACATATTAATAAAATAAAATACTTAATATCTTTTTTCATCTTATATTATAACCTCTGTTCCGAAAGCTGCTGTGTTGTGTCAAATAAAATTCAGATTTTCATCTGCGTATATTATATTACAGTTTTTTCATTTCTATTTCCGTGTACGAAAAGCCTGTTATTTGCTTTAAGCAGCGATTTTTGCCTTGTTATATGCGTATAATTCCGCTATTGAAGCATTTATATAAGGACCTCCAGACAATATATACAAAATGCCGCAGGTTACAATGCGTAACAAAACCCATGGAATAAACGCAAGCTTCAGCAGAAAAGCA
>JAJQCI010000315.1:0-398 GCA_021202835.1 Clostridiales bacterium
ATATTATAAAATGGCTTTGCACTGCTGTTGCTGTTTGTGTTTATTTTATATGTAGGAGGCTTCAAAAATGAAACTGAAACAAATCCGCCTGGAAAAAGGCTTATCCGTTCCTAAACTCTCCGAACTTTCCGGCGTTCCCCGACGAACTATCAAAGACCTTGAACGCCGTGACGACGGCAGAGTTTCAACCATGATAAAATTAGCCGATGCCCTCGGTGTAACCCTCGACGAATTATGCCGCTGAACTGCTGCTATTTTCACCGCCGTCAAATTTTTTTCAAACAGCAAACCGCACCTATTGACTTTTTATAAATATTTGCGTATAATAAAAGTACAAGAGAAATCGCAAAAGCGGTTATATCTCTACAAATATTTGGTTATATCTAATAACCGTCCTA
>JAJQCI010000315.1:408-12030 GCA_021202835.1 Clostridiales bacterium
ATAGGGCGGTTATCTTTTTGATATGATGATTATAAGCAATATTAAAATTAATATCAGCTGAATATCCGTCATAATTTCACCCCCTTTATTTATCTTCTTTTTCCTGAAATTAAGGGGGAGATATAACCGCCGCAAGCATTTTGGCTTAACGTTTTCCGTTCATTCTCTTGTACTTATTTAATACTACCATATTTCTGCATTATTTTCAATATATTTTTAGCTTAATTTCAAAACCTGTCCGACATAAATCTTGTTTGCGTTTTCAAGACCGTTAAGCTCGGCAATCTCAGACCATTTGTCTGCGTCGCCCAGCCGGCTTTTGCATATGCCTATAAGTGTATCCCCACTTTTTACTGTGTAGGTTGTGGGGATTTCTTTATTGTCCGTTTCTCTGGTGTTTTCCACCGCCGCCGTAACTGTGCCGCTTGAGCTGTCTGTGATAAGGCTTACCGTTTTCGTTCCGTAGGCTATATACTTCTTAAAGACAACGCTTAAAATCTTGTCAAAGCCTTCCCCGGTGTCGTCCTTGTCGGTCAGGCTTTCTATCGTTACGGAAACATTGTTCAAAATGCCGTCCACATCATTTACATAGGCGTCCTGCGAAGAATCATAATGCTTTTCGCCCAAATCCCAAATGCCGTTTGGCTTAGTTCTTATAATCATAAGATTAAAGGGCTTTTTCTGCCCCATTAGGGTGTTAAAATGTGTAAGATAATAATCCTGTGAGCGAAGCTCCTGACTCCCTTGGATTACATTCACAAAAGGATACTGAACCTTGGGAAGCATGAAATCCATACTCCATTCGGTAAGCCCCGGTTCTCCCAAATTAAGAACCGTCTGACCGCTTATAAGCTCTATTTCTTCATTGTTTCCCTTGACCGTTCTTGTAATCTTCTCAGGTGTAACGGGCATAAGCACATTGCCCACATAAACCAAATACGCCATATTATACCCCCTCAGCCGAAACGGCCGCCTCTTCTATAATTCTGTCTCTCAGCTGGTTTATAATGTCGTTTATGCTTAAGCTTGAAGCTATGCTGTTGCTCATTCCCGACATATCAACCTTTATTTCCTTCGTGGTATAATTTACTATTCTCTCCCGGCTTACACTGTCCTTAATCATATCAATAATATCATCCGACTGCTTAAGCTCGCTTGCCATATCCGCCGTATTTTCGTCTATACTGTCCAGTGAGCCGCCTAAACCCTCAAGGGCGCTGTTGGCGTTGTTTATGATTTCGTCCATATCAAAGCCGTTTTCGTCTCCGCCGAAATCAAAAAGCCCCGAAATCTTATCCGAAATTCCGTCGCCGAAAGCCGAACCGTATTCAAATGCCGTTCCGTATTCAACTCTGTTAATTCCCAGAAGCTCGGAGTTTAAATTTACCTCTTCTATAATCTTTTCATATGAGCCGTTTCCGTATTTTTCCGCTGCCGCTTCTATTTTGGAATTAAGGCCGCTTCTCCAGCCGCTCACCGAATCCGCCAGGCTCGACCCGAAAACCTTGTCAATCACTCTTGCAACAGTTTCCAAAAGACCCAAAATCTGGTCAACCATATCACCGAAGCTGTGAATAACCGTCGCTATGGGGTCATTAAATACATTTGCCAAAAAGTTGGCAAAATCAATAAATCCGTTTATAAGATAATTTATTATGCCCAGCGCAAAATCTAAAATTCCCTGGAAGCCTTTCCATATAACCGCCAAAGCCGTAAGTATAACACCGCATATAACCCCGAAAGCCGAATCCGTAATTCCCGTAAATTTAGCAATAGCCGCACACACCGCAAATATAACGGCAATCAGTGCAATAATTGCAATTATAATCCAGCTGACAGGACACATTGCAATTGCCGCATTAAGCCCTTCCTGTGCTATTGTCATCGCAATAATTGCCGCCGTTTCAGCTGCACTTGATACAGCATGTGCCGCTGCCGCTATGCCTGCTTTTATTGCCGCTGCCGCCCCTTTTAAGGTTGTAAGCCAAGCAATTCCCATAGTTGCGTTATAAACAGCCAAAGCCGCCGCAATTCCCAAAATAACAGGTGAAATTATTGACCAGTTGTCAATAATAAACGACCCTATACCTTCAACAACATTAAAAACAACCGAAAGAACAGAAGCAATAACCGACAACGCCGCCGTCGCTCCGCTTACAAGCCCTTGAAAAATATTACTGTTTGCAATATCGTTTACCTTTTGCAATATTCCTCTAAATACATTAAGTGCCGTATTGCTCATACCGGTCCAGACCTGCCCCCAGGTCATAGGCATACTTTCAAATTTCTCATTTATATCATCAGCCGAAGCAAAGACGGCCGCCTTTACAATATCCGCCGTAATCTGCCCCTCTGAAGCCATATCTCTTATTTGTCCCAAGGGAACGCCCATATAATCTGCTATACTCTGAATCAGGTTCGGTGCCTGTTCAAATATTGAATTAAGCTCATCACCCCGAAGAACTCCGGAACCCAAGGCCTGTGAAAGCTGAAGCTCTGCATTTGCCGCTTCTTCCGTCGTTGCTCCTGCTATTGTCATCTGCTTCTGTATAAGATTAGCAAAAGCCACAACCTCCTCAGAGCTTCCGAAAGCGTCCCCTGCGTTATTCCCGAATCTAGCCACCAAATCGGCCATATCGGAATAAGACCCTCTTGCATTCTGTGCAGACTGATAAATCAAATCATTTAGTTCTTCAGTAGTCTGAAGACCGTCATTCATAAGCTCCAGCCGGGCCGTCGTCGATGTTAAATCATCCGATATTTCAATCACCTTTTTAACACTTTGAATTCCCAGATAAGAAGCCGCCGCCCTTTTAATCATGCCTTCAAGACCTGCAGCCCTCTCCGTTCCTTCGGAAACAGCGTCGTTGAAAACTCCCTGTTCATTAACGTTGTCTCTTATATATCCTTCGGTTCCCGATATGGTGTTCGACAGCCTCAGATAAGCCGTGTTTGCCCCCTGAATATCCAAATTGTCAACTGCATTGTTAAGCTCCTCCTGTAAGGTCACGGCACCGGCCAGCTGACCTCTTAAATGTTCAAGCTGTGAATTTGCTCCTTCTGTCCCAATATTAAGGGGATTGCTTTCAATCTGTAAAATACGTTCTCTGACAGCTTCGATTCTGCTTTGAAGACTGCTTATGTCAGAAAGGGCTTCCCCTGAAAATACGCTTGTGCCGGCTGCATTTTGGGCTATTCTCGTTTGAGTCTGATATAAGCTGTTAAGCATAGAATTTGCACTCTGTATTTCCTGTTCATATCTTTCGACTCCCGTGCCGGTAAAAACATCTAAGCTGTCATTTTGCCAAACAAAGGGAATTTCTACAGGCTCCTTCCCCATTCTCTCTAACTGTGCATCAAGGGCCAAAGCCGCCGCCGAAGCCTGATTTATGGCTTCTCTTGCTCCTTCGAAGGAGGAAGCGTCAACAGAGCCGTTCATCGCCCCCTGAAGATTCTCAATAGCCGCAAAGCCCAAATTGACAGAATCAATAATGCCGTTCATAACACTTGAAAAATTGTCCTGAAGCTTAATAACCGATTGAAGCGTTGCCACGCCTCTCACCTCCTTCTCCGGCCTTTGCCCCTGCTTTCGGCCTTCTTCTGCTGTTTTTTAATCTCAGCTGACTTTTTATTGACGGATGCAATAATAAATGCCTTTTCCCTGTCATCCATTTCCGCAAACTCCATGGGCCTTATATGAAGCTCACATAATACATAATAGGCATACGCCGCTTCATCATCCGTCTCAATCAGTTTTTTGCTTCTTCCACCGAGTCATTTATGTCTGTGTCGAAGCCGTTAAGCTCCTGAACAAATGTCGACAAATCATTATATTCACCTGAATTATCAACCATAGCATAAAGCAAATCCTTGGGATTCTTAACGCCATAGCTGTTCTGAAGCTCTTCATCATATAAATTGGGAACCACAGCAGACGCCACAATTAAATCTGCAATATAACCAAATGTATCCACTCTGGGCCTGTAAACTCCCTTTTTCCCCTTAACAGGTATGTCAATTATATTGTCATTCTTAATTCGGTCATTTTCCTTAGATGAAATCTGCTTAAACTCCCATTCCGGGCTGTTTCCGTTTTCGTCAACAATTGAAGTCGTCGCCACATATTTAACATTTTCCTTAGCCTTCTTGTTGCCCTTCATAAATACACTGAATCCGCTCATTTAAAATTTCCTCCTTCAAAATATTTTCTTCACGAAAAAAGTGCTCCGCCGCCTAAGCAGAACACTTTTTTGATTTTTATTCTATTGCCAGTTTTTTCTGTAAGGCCTCCTGAAGCACAGCCGAAAAGTTTATGTGTGCCGCTTCTGCTTTAGTGTTTAACCAAGCAGGAATAGTGCAATTTTTTCTTACCGCTTTTCTTCCGTACTTCTCTGCATAACTGTCCATATCAAGAACAATCAGGCTCACCAGTCCGTTTTCATACTCATCGGCTTTGACACAGCCCAAATCGCTCGCTTTCGGTAAATCTTCCCCGTCCTCAAGAGAAGTTAATATCCAGCCGCTTGCCGCATCTACAGCCATTTCAAAAGCTTCCGCAAAATTATCTCCTTCTGTAACACAGCCCAAAAGGTCAGGCACTATAACAGTATAACCTCCGCTTTCATTTGGATAAAAACAAGCAGGATAAACTAATTTCATAAAAAATTACCTCCGCAATTATATAATAATATATTTAAAACATTGTCATTTGGGGCTTTAATCAAGCCCCGCCTGTTTCAATACTGTTTTTGCCGTTAAAGGGTCTAAATCCTTGCCGTGGTAAGGTATTGTAACCTTGCCTTTTTTAGTCGGATGTTTATATTGATAATGTGAACCGCTCACGTTATACAGATACCATCCAGCACAAATGTCTTTTTCATTATATATTTCATAAAGTAAAAAGACATTTGTGCCTTTTTATAATCTTTTCAAGTTCTCTGAATCTCATCCCTTAACCTCCTTACATATATTATTATAGCACGCATAATACGCATTGTCAAGAGGTGTTTAAAAAATATATACTATATTACGAAGCCTCAAACCCCGAAAGCGTCGTAAACTCTTCGGGAATTGAAAAATCTTCGAATGTTCCCTCTATTTCTTCATCCAGATATTCGCTGTCTGCGTCAAACTTAGTCAACACTCCGCCGTCAAGGTTACAGTCATAAAGTATAACCGTCTGGCTTGCCGCTTCGGAAGTAGGGTCATTATTTTCAATTTCTATGGTAAAATAAATATCTTCACCTGTGTTCTTATAGTCTTCGTGAAGCTTCCTGAGAACCGACTGATTATAGTGCATAGTCCCCGAAAAGGTTCCTTCCATTCCGCAGGTCTTATGCCCTACCATAATTGCCCCCAGCCTCGGCACCGTTGTCTTTATTTTTTCAACCTTTGCTTCAAAGTCTAATATATTTGCAAAATTATATCTGCTGCTGTTTACAGTAAGATAACACTGAGCCAGCTTCCCTGCAATGGCATCTCTGGCATTCATTGTTATATTGCTCACTCAAACACACCTCCCACTTAATTTACATACACCGTCATATAAAGAGTGTCCATAGCCGCAACGGGGTCAACCTGAAGTTCAATGACAACCGCCGTTTTGGTTTCTCCCTCTTCAACAGTTACGTCGTCGTCTTCAAAATCTTCAATGGCCCTTAAAGTTTCAAGCTTTTTGCAATACTGTACAACATCGCCCCACAGTGATATTCTGCCCAGCTTGTCATTTGGCATCTTGCCGTTGTAGCTGTCATTAAACAAAACCGCCACATCGTTTCCTATCTGGTCAAGCACTCTTATAACCTGATTCAGGCTGAAATCCGAGTTTTTTGTTTTCGTCGTGCTTATAAAGGAATTTATATCCTTTAAAACTCTGAGGTCATCCCCCACAGAGTGGAAAATAAACTGACCAGTCTTTATTGCACTTGAAAGCTCCGACTGTCCATAAGTGCTTATAAATTCATATTCTCCATCATAGGTTGTGTTTGTAAGGCTTGCGTTAACCGCACACCCTGCACTTGCCCCGGTAACCCAGTAAACAAGTTCAAGTGTTGTAGTTTCATTAATAACCCCCTCATAATCCGCAGGATAGTTATAAAGTACACACTGAAATTTAACTCCGCATTCATCCCTGAGCCTCTTCGTATACTCATAATAAAGCTTTTTAACTGTCTCATCGTCCGAATCACAGCCTAAAGTGTTAAAGCTGAAGCTTTCCAAATAGCCCAAAGCCATTTGGTGACTGTTTGCTGTTGTGGTTCCATTGGTACCTCCGGTTAAATATGTTCCTGCCGTCTCGTCAAGCTCTATTCCCGTTGAAGACTCTGAAGAATAAAGTTCCACAGCCTGGTCACCGTCAGCCGACCAGTCTATATAGTCGTTTTCTTCCAAATCCGCCGTTGAGCTTGCTCCCGACTGTTCAAAAACAGTTGTTCCGTTCATAAGAACCTTCACTGTAAATGTTTCACCGCTTTCATCATCAGCCGAAATAACAATACAGATGTCATTGCCGGCGATTCCGGCATATTTAGCCGTTCCATAATCGCAGGATGCCTTTGTTCCGTCAATATTAAGCTTGACGGTATATAATGTAGTCGCATGGCAAAAAATCTCTCTCACTTTTAACATTTCATCATCCGTATAGGCATGACCGAAAATCTTAAGGCTGTTTTTAATAAAATCCTCGCTCGTTACAGTTATAACTTCAAGCTCAGGGCCCCAGTCAAGCTCCAAAGGCATCGCCGCATAGCCTCTGTCCGAGATGTTTGCGTTTGCCTTTTCGGCCGATATGAAATTTATATAAGCCCCGGGCAAAACCTTATTTTGTGTAATCCACGTTCCTCCGCCGAAAGCCATTCTTATTCAGCCCCTTTCAAAATTTCGTCAACCTCTCTTATGCTGTACTTCCTGCCGTCTTCAAGCAGAGCAGAAAGCAGGTCCCTCACCCTCGCATATTTTGCAAACCTTACAATTGAGCTTTTCAAAAAAGTGCGCTCCCTGCTTTTTGCCGTCTTGTTTGTTTCCACTGTTTCAACTGTTTCCAACGTTGTTGTTTCAGCTGTCTCCGTTACCGCTTCCGCCGCTGTCTTTTTTGTCCTTGCCATATAAGCGATATGCGTTTCTTCTTTATCTCAAAACGCATATCCTTCACCTCTCTTTCATTTTTATATTTTATTTGCTGACGTTATCATATAAGAGGAAACGTAAACCGTTATTCCTCCTCCAAAATAATTTTAAGCCCCTCGGAAAGCTCCATTTCTTCCATTTTGGGCTTTTCTTTATACTCAGCCACAAACATATCATAGTTGATTACAAAGGTTAAAATTCCTTCGTTAATGCTTGTTTCAATGCCCTTTCCCATTATAAGATTTCCGCAGGCGGTTATAAATTCAAGAGCTGTATACATTCTGTCTATAACATCAAAGATTTCTTCGTTATAATCCTCCGATTCCGGAAAATACTGTATTGCAAACTGATTCTGCCTGTAATACCTTACCCCCATAAATCTTTCAATCTTCGGGTTTAAACACTGTATAAAAAAACAGGGCCTCTCTAAACCCTGTTTCACCTCTTCTTTGTAAATTGTATAACCTTCCCCAAATTCACCATACAGGGCAAGGCTTATTCCCTCAATAATGGAATTAACCATATCAACCACCTACCGGTTAAACACCTTTTCAAAATATTATTTTAACCTTGCTTCAAGCACCTTCGGCGCAATTCTTTCAACTTCCTTTTCCGAAATCGTCAGCATAAACTGCCCTTTGACCCAGCCCTTATGATTCGGCGTTCTGTGTCCGTACTCCACATATGAAGCATACTCCACCGGGTTTATGATTTCAATTGAAAACATATCGCCGTTTTTCTTAATCTCCAGACTGTTTACATACTCTGTGGCCTGCTCCACAGAAAGAAGCTTCTTGCCGCTGCCCTCTGTCGCTTCTTCCGCCGATGAGGCCGTCCAGCCCCGGCGAAGGGTTCCGCCAGTTTTGCCTGACTTGTTCACTTTTTTGGTGTAAACGTCGCCCTTCTTATGCTTTTTTGAATCACGTTTTGCCACAATCTTAACCTCGGTTGAATAGTCCCCTACAGGGGTGTTTTTTATAACCTTGGCAAGAAGTCTCGCCGCAAGCTCCTTTGCGCAGCCCTCAATAAATTCATCAATATCAGACTGCTTTATTTTCTCAAGCTTTCTTTGAAGCTTCTTAAAATCCCCTGAATCAAAGCTTCCCATTCGTCCCATTTAAGCCCACCTTTCGAATATCTCAAGCATAATTTCCTGATGTCCGGCGTAAACGGCAGGCTCTCCGCTTGTCTTATATGTATAAGTCACTCCGCACTGTGTAACAACAGCCTTTGAGCCGCTTTTAACTATGACGTCGGGAGACAAAAACAGCTTGACCCCCTGTGAAATCTCCGCCGCCGTGCTCGTCTGTACTGCGGCCGAAAGCTTTTCGAAAGACAGGTTGCAGGGCTGGGCGCTTAAAACCGTCACTTCTTCATAATGTGATATTTTTGAATCATCATCGGTAATTTTTTGATATTCTATAATATCACACACTCCGTTATAATAAAGGGCCTCGTGTGCTTTTCTTGCCGCTTCTCTTGCGGCTTCCAAACTCACAGCCATCTCACCACCTCAGCCTTCTAAATGCGGAAAACTCTTTTTTGCCGTAATTCATTAAAAGAGAAATATAATTGTCAAGCCGCTGTTCGTCCGTTAATGAGCTTTCTCCGGTTGAAAAGACAGTGTTTTTGTCTCCTTCCTGAAGCTGTTTTATTCCGGCGGAAAGGTCAAGCCCGGCAAGACCGGCCGGGTCAAATGTCTTTTTTGCCGTAAGGAATTCGCCTAAAGCCATAGAAACAGCAATATGCATAAGCCCCTCGGGAACCTCCTGCCAATTTATTTCATTCTTGACAGTGCTTTCTGCCTTACCAATGCAGAAGGACAGAAGAGCTTCGTCTGTCCCCTGCATCTCATACCCCAAAGCCGTCAAAAGCTCCACAGCCTTTTCATGCATAAAATCAGCCCTTCGAAATTATTCTTGCAATGGGTATGGCCCTGTGGTTAATAACCTTGCCGTTTCCGTCATTAACAAGTGTCCAGTTGTCCCCGGAGGCAAGCTCATCTTCAGTTGGCGACAGCGTAGCCTGTATCTGTTTTGTATAGCTTATGCCGTAAGGTGCATAGCACTTTCTCTGTCTTGCATAAAGCGTGTCACGGCCGCCGTTCTTTGCAGGGTCCCTGTCCATTTCATAGGGAACCTTGGCCCCTATGTTTTCATAGTCGAAAGCCCCTGCGCCCAAAACATAGGTTGTATAAGCTCCCGTGTCGGAATCATAAGGCATATCATCGTCAATAATAACGGTACGGCCGTTCCAGGTTCCCAGCCCCAGCTCACGCTGAATTCCGTTTGAATCCGTCTGCTTCAAATACTCCAAAAGGTTTAAATTTTCAAGATTCGTTGCCACAGCCGAATGCATAATTGACATTGTGAATTTATTCTTGTTGTCACCTGCCGCCCGGGAAATGGCGCTGTTAAGTGTTGTAGGCGTCATAAGTCCGTCATCAATGGCTGTAATGTCATAGGTGTGTTTTTCTATAAACTCTGCGTCCTGTTCTCCTGTCATACTGAATATTCCTTCCAGAATGGCAAGCAGTGTACTCTGGTCAACCTCGTCGAAATACTCCGCCACCTGTGCCGCTACGTTGTCCATAAAGTTTACGCCGCCTGTAATGTCAACGGCAAAATCTCCCTCTGTCCAGGCTTTGGCACGGCCTATAACAACAACCCCTCTTTCATAGGTGGTTGTGCTTGTAGCTTCGATGTCGGTAACGCCGTCATAATTAAGCACGTCGCCGTCCAAAAGACCATACATAGGCAAAACTGCATATGCTGTGCCTGTCTGTGAGCTGAAAGCATTCCTAATCTCAATATTGCCCTTCAAGGCTCCGCTTTTAACAAGCTCATTTTTCTTAAGCTGGGGAATCCTCTCCACATATTTTCCGAACGCCTGGGGATTAAAACTTTTGCTGTCAAACTTTTCTCCTGCCATAATTTAACACTCCTTCTGAATTTTTTATTATATCTGTGCACCGGGATTCGCTTCCAAAAATGCACACATTTCACTGTAGGTCATATCCTCCGGCTTAGGCTCATTCTCACTGCCGGAGCCATAGCCGGGCCCCACGCCCTTAAGCTTGGGAGCACCGCTGTCAAAAAGATACTTTGTTTCTTCCGCTTCAGATATGGCCTTAAGCTGCTCCTCAACTCCCGTGACGCTTCCATCCTTGTCAATCTTAATTCCGTCCATATCAAGCATAGCCCTGACGGCCTTGGGCGTCCTTGCCCTATAGCTTATAAGAGCCTTTTCAACAGCCCCCTCAATCTTAAGGCTGTCTATTTCCGCCCTGTGGGCCTCTGCCGCCGCTTTGTTGGCATCTTCAAGCTCCTTAATTTTCTTGCTGAGTTCTTCATTTCCCTCGGCGCTTTTCCTAAGCTCCTTAAGCTGCTTGTCTCTTTCGCCGACAGTCTTGTTGGCCGCTTCAAGCTCCGCCTTGACACTTTCAAGCTCTTTCGAAGTCTTGTCACTTTCGGCCATAACCTTGTCAATAACATCACGCTCAAGCCCCAGACTCTCTAAAAACTTCCTGTTCATTTAAACCCTTCTTTCTTTTTTTCATAGAAAAAACCCCGTCGAAATTTTCTGTTTTCAACAGGGCTTTTGTCTTAAATTTTTACAAAATTCTTTTTGCAATCTTGCAGATTTTTATATCCTCTGATATAATATAGTTGTTGCTTTCCCCATACTTGGCAAAGGAAGGGGGTGTATAATGTGTTGAGCGTTATTATAACCTTTATGGTTTCCGTCGCAGCTAATGTAGTATCTTACTACATATGCAAATGGCTTGACAGAGTAAAACACGGCAACAAGCCTACAGCTTAAGCCACTGTGCAAAAACGGAATAGAAAGACCCGGAGAACAGCCCTCTCCGGGTCTTTCGTAGTGTTAATATGTTGAACGTTAATAACATTAACCTTTCATCAACTTTATTATACCACATCCCAAAACCCACTGTCAAGCAATCCGAATTTATTTTTTAAAATAAACTAATCCAAGCTTAACCTTTCCTTTGCATATGTTGTCAAAGAACCGCAGTATGCACAATAAATGTCGTTTTTATCATAAACTCTGTGTACACACCTGTCCGTCTTCATCTCTGAACATTTATTAGGTATCTTTTCAAGCTCAACTCCACACCTTGTGCAGTAATTTTCATATTCTGTATATTCCCTGTAACACTTGGGACACTGTTTTTTACTTACAATCATCTTTCAATTTCTCCTCTATAATTTTTTCAATTCTGCGGTGTGCTATCCTATTTTCCATAAAAGCCGCAGCAAAACAAATAAAAATAAAACACATATAAACTATAACCGGGCAGAAGCATAAAAGCCAGCTCCAGTCGATAATTCCCATAAGCTTACACGCCACGAAAATCAGCGTCAGTCCCGTAAGCAACATAATAATCACCCCATTTCCACATTAAAAAAGGCACTTTATTTCAAGCGCTATACTTTATTCGATATTCAAGCTCATATTTATTAATCATTATTATCT
>JAJQCI010000347.1:0-4374 GCA_021202835.1 Clostridiales bacterium
TGAATTTACTACTCATTTTACTACTTTTACTACTCAATTTACTACTTTTGACCGTGAAAATACGTGGCGATTCGTGGCAATATGTGAAGTTATGAAATAAAAAAAGCCTGAAAATAAGCCAAAAACGTTTAACTTTAAAGGAATTTTACAAAAGGGCTTGATTTTATCGTGATAATGTGCTAAAGTATTAAAGAGTAAGAGAGACGGAAGTGCCGGTTTTGGCGAATTCCGATGAATTTTTAATTTTAATTACGGAGGATTAAATTTATGAAGAGATTTTTAGGTTTTGTTCTTGCAGGGGCTATGGTGCTTTCTGCTGCAGGCTGCGGCGGAAGCAGTGATGCGGCTGATAATGCGGCTGAGGCCGAAGCTGTTGAGGAAACCGCCGAAGCTGAAGAAAGCGAAGAGGCTGCCGCTGTTGACAAAATTGTCGTAGGTCTTGACGACACATTTGCCCCCATGGGCTACAGAGACGAAAACAACGAGCTTGTCGGCTTTGATATCGACCTTGCAAACGCAGTAGGCGAAATTATAGGCTGTGAGGTTGAGTTCCAGCCTATTGACTGGGACACAAAGGAAACAGAGCTTGAAACAGGCAAAATCGACCTTATTTGGAACGGTTTTTCCTACAGCGAGGAAAGAGCCGAAAATATGACACTTTCCGAACCTTATCTTGACAACGCTCAGATTATAATCGTTCCCACAGATTCAGACATTCAGACAAAGGCCGACCTTGCAGGCAAGATTGTAGGTCTTCAGGACGGCTCTACAGCTCAGGACGCTGTTGAAGCCGATGATATAGCTGCCGAATTAGCTGAAATCTATACATACGATACAAACGATTTGGCATTTACCGACCTTGCTATAGGCGGAAGAATCGACGCTGTTGTTGCCGACGAAATTTTGGCTATGTATTATATTGAAACATCAGGTGCAGACTTCAGAGTTCTTGAAGACGACTTCGGTTCAGAGGTTTATGTTGTTGCCGCTAAGCTCGGAAACACAGCCCTTATGGATCAGGTTGAGGCTGCTCTTACCGAAATAGGCGAAAACGGTACAGCTGCTGAGATTTCCGAAAAGTGGTTCGGCGAAAACATCTATATTCACTGATAACAACAAATATTTATGCAGTTTACAGGGCTTGGGGCAGGTTCTCAAGCCCTTTATTTGTAGGGAGGGTCAATATGAAAGAAATTTTTACCGAATGGGTTCCCCTTATGTTCAGCGGCTGTGCACTTACGGTAAAGCTGTTTTTTATTGTAATCGTGCTTTCGATTCCCCTTGGGCTTGTTATAACCTTCCTTTATTCCGGAAGCATATCGGGAAAGGAGAAATCAAAGGCAAGACTTGAAAAGAAAAAATCTCTTATAAATTATTTTTTGTGGGCTAAAGACTGTGTTTTAAGCGGCGTTTTGGGCTTTTATATTCTTATAATGAGGGGAACGCCCCTGCTTCTTCAAATTTTCTTTATATATTTCGGGCTTCCCTTTATGCCTGTTGTAGGAAAGTATTTAACAATTTCCGACAGGTTTACGGCAGGGGCTGTGGCTTATGTTCTCAACTATGCGGCCTACTATGCGGAAATTTTCAGAGGAGGGCTTTTATCAGTTGATAAAGGCCAGTACGAAGCGGCTAAGGTTTTGGGGCTTTCCGAAAGACAGACAACATTTAAAATTGTTATGCCCCAGATGATAAGAATTTCTCTTCCGGCGGTTTCAAATGAGGCCATCATACTTATCAAGGACACTGCCCTTATAACAACAATAGGTCTTGTTGACCTTTTGAAGGTTACAAACTCAATAGTAAACAGAACCACAAACATATCGGCTTTTATAGTTGCTGCTGTTTTCTACCTTGCTATGAGCTATGTTTTAACTCTTTTCTTTAAATATCTGGAAAAGAAGTTTGCTTTTTAAGGAGGGGTTTTTATGAGTATGATAGAAATTAAGCACATTAAAAAAAGCTTTGACGATCTTGAGGTATTAAAGGATGTAAGCTTCTCCGTTGAAAAAGGCGACGTAACGGCGATTTTGGGGCCCTCCGGCTCGGGAAAGAGCACAATGCTCAGAAGCCTTATAGAGCTTGAAACAATAGACAGCGGAGAAATTTTAATAGAGGGAGAGGTTCTCTGCAAAGACGGCATATATCCTCCTAAAAAGAAGAAAAAGGAAATTTTGGACAGAATGGGAATGGTTTTTCAGCATTTTAACCTGTTCCCGCATATGACAATAAAGGATAATCTTATGTGTGCCTGTCTGTGTGCAAAGCAGGGCACCAAGGCGGAGCTTGAAGCCCTTGCGAAGGAGCTCTTGGCAAAGGTTGACCTGTCTGATAAAATCGACGCCATGCCTTCACAGCTTTCCGGCGGTCAGAAGCAGAGAGTGGCCATAGCCAGGGCCCTTATGAGAAAGCCGGATATTATGCTTTTCGACGAGCCTACCTCTGCCCTTGACCCGGAGCTTACAAAAGAGGTTTTAAACGTTATAAAGCAGCTTTCAGAAGAGAAAATGACCATGCTTATTGTTACGCATGAAATTGGCTTTGCCCTTGAAGCGGCTAATAAAATTATTTTCTTAGACGGAGGAGTGGTAGCCGCCGACGGAACCCCGGAGGAGGCTCTCACAAACAACAAAAACGAGAGAATAAGGGCATTTCTCGATAAAGTGATGTAACGCAGCGGTTCAGCCGTGGCTTATTGATGTGCTTTTGAGGAAGCCGACTTCCGCAAAAGCACATCGGTAAGCCACGAGGGTTGCGCCAAATTACTCGCAAAAATTGAGCTGTATAATGCGGCGCCGGATGCGCAGCAGACGCTTTGCGAGTAATTTGGCTGAACTGTTGCCGTGGCGGCGAAACATATGAATATAGGAGGAATTTTTATAGAAGGCACATTGTATCAAAAGACAAAGGCCATAATCGAAAGATATGACTTTCTTTTTAAAAAGAATTTCGGCCAGAACTTTCTTATAGACGAAAGGGTTCTTGAAAAAATAATAAATGCAGGAAATATTTCAGAGGATGACGTTGTTTTGGAAATAGGCCCGGGCATAGGCACCCTTACCCAGGCAATAGCCAGAAAGGCAAAGACGGTTATTGCCGTTGAAATAGACAGAACGCTTATACCTATTTTGGAGGAAACTCTCAGCAATTTTGACAATATAAGGCTTATAAACGAGGATATTTTAAGGGTTGACATAAGAGCTCTTTCCGAGGAATACGGCAGGCCGTTAAAGGTTATAGCAAACCTTCCCTATTATATAACCACGCCTATTATTATGAATATTTTGGAGAGGGAATATCCCGTTTCTGAGATTGTTGTTATGATTCAAAAAGAGGTGGCTATGCGTATGCAGGCACAGCCGGGAACTAAGGACTACGGCTCTTTAAGCGTCGTCACGGGATATTACGCAAAGGCTTATCTGGCGGCTAATGTTCCCAAAAATTGTTTTATGCCCCGGCCCAATGTTGATTCGGCGGTTATAAGGCTTGCACCCTATGACAGAAAGCCGTTTGAGGCAGAAAACAGCGAAAAATTCTTTAAATTCATAAAGGCGGCTTTTTCCCAGAGAAGAAAAACCCTTGTTAACTGTATGGCTTCAAGTCCTGATTTTAAATATACTAAGGAAGAATTTTCGGCTCTTCTTAAAGCCAAAGGCTACGACGAAAGAATAAGGGGCGAAGCCCTTGCGCTTTCCGATTTTGCCGCAATATATGAAGCCATGGATTAAAGTATTAATTAAAACATGGCCGCATATATTATTATAAAATACCTATAGGTGATTATGTGATTTTTTCCAGAGATTACAGCAGGGCTATTTTAAACCTTAAGCAGGAAGAAAGCTCATCCTCCGACAGGTTCGGCATATTCGGCAGAATTGTTATTGAAATTAAGGCCGGAAAAGGGGAAATTATGCTTTACGCAAAGGGCATAGAGGGCGGACGGACGGGGAGCCTTTATTTGATATGTCAGCGTGGAGAGCGGCTTATTCCTCTTAAAGCTGTTCTTGTGAACATAAACGAGGGCTCCGCCGCCTTAAAATGGCGATTCAACCCGGATAACATTTCGGGAAGCTCCCTCAAAATAGAGGACGTAAGGGTTATAACCGTTATAACAAAGGAGGGCAGGCCCCTGCTTTCGGCTTACTGCGGAAGGCCTTTAAAATGGAGGGCTTCAGAGGTTTTTTCTTCGGAAATTCACCGGGGAGAAGCCGGCGCCGGGGAAATAAAGAAGCCGGAAATAAAAACGGCCGAATCAAAGCCCAAAGCCGAAAACAAAACGAAAGAAAAAACCGGGAAGAAGCCCGAAACAGAAAAAGCTGCCGAAAAAATTCCCGAAAAAGAAAAGCAGGAGGCCAAGTCAGAGCTTGACGAAAG
>JAJQCI010000347.1:4384-11971 GCA_021202835.1 Clostridiales bacterium
ATTTACGGAGGTTGTAAACCGTTTCAGAAAGGATTTGGACGAACTCAGGCTTTACGCTTTTACGGAAAAAGCTGAAAATGAGGAAAGACAGGCAGCCGAAAGCCCTGTTCTTGACGCAGGTTATCTTTTCAGAGAAAGGCCTGAATATATATTTAATGAATGTGAAGGATATTTTGTAAAAATATGCCCCAATGATTTATCCCTTATAGATGATTATATGTACAAATATGCTGACAACCCTACAGTTAGGGCGGCTTACCTGCGTTTCGGCTGTCTTCTTTTGGGAAAAACAGAAGGGGAGCTTATGTTCTGTCTTCCCGATGTAAAAAGAGAATTTAAGGACGCCGAACGATTAGGCTTTACCGATTTTAGGGAAGCCGGGGAAGACAAGTGTTTTCGAATTATGAAAATTACAAAGGAGAATGAATATGAGAATAAGAAAAAAGAACTGGACGGAAGAAGAGCTTGAAACAAGCAAATATCTTATAAACGAACCGGAAAGCCTTAAGGGCAGGTGGAAGGAGCGGTTCGGAAACGATAACCCGATCCACATCGAGATAGGCTGCGGAAAGGGCAGATTTGTTTCGGAGATGTCCAAGCTAACCCCCGGGGTTAACTATGTGGGGATAGAAAAATTTACTATGGTTGTTTCAAGGGCCTTGAGAAAATGCAAGCTTGCGGAAGCAGGCGGCAACGTTTTCATAACCTGCAAAGACGCCGAGGAGATTGAAAATGTTTTCGAAAAAGGCGAGGTTAAGAGAATTTACCTTAATTTTTCCGACCCGTGGCCAAACAGAAAAAAGTGGATTAAGAAAAGACTTACAAACGAAAAATTTCTGGAAAGATATGAAAATATTTTCGGCGAAAAAGGCGAGGTATTTTTAAAAACCGACAACAGGAAATTTTTTGAATATTCTCTCCAGTCATTTTCAGAAAAAGGCTGGGTTTTAAGAAATATAAGCCTTGACCTTCACAACAGCGGCTTCGAAGGCAACGTTATGACGGAATATGAAAAGAAATTTTCCGAACAGGGCATGCCAATTTACAGACTGGAAGCCTATTTTGAAAATAAGGCGGAATAAGGCGGTAATTTTTGTTGATTTTGGCTTGTTTGCCGTGTTATAATAAAAGCAGGATATTAATTCACTTAAAAATACTGTTCGGAAAGGGGTGAAGCCTTATGAAAAAGCTTATATCTTTATCTGATATTGTTTGCTTAATGCTGTCGGTTTTGGCCTGTGCGGCAGTTGTTTTCGGTGTTATGAGCGTTTCTGTTTCGGCGGAAAGCATAGTTTATTTACAAGTGGGCGACACCTACACAATCAAAACCGGAATGATCTTGGGCAGTGACGAGATGCTTGATGCAAACTGGTATGTCACAAACCCAAGCGGAATTACGGCAGTTAAAATATCGGGGAAAAGCTATGACACTGCCGACTGTACAATAAAGGCCCTTGCTTCAAGCGGCGGTCAGGTTGTAACAGTCAAGGTTGAATATCAGCAGTATTTGGGCGAGCCCTATCTCAGTCTGTCTACGGCGACAAATTATTATAAATTCATTGTCACCGAAGAGGGTGAGGAAGAAACAAACGTTTTGGGAAGCGGCACAACCCTTGATGTAAACTGAATTTTGACGGAAGACGGAGTAATGAGAATTTACGGCGAGGGCAAAATGGGCGACTATAACGTGGCATATCTGCCATGGTATGACCTGCGTGATTATATTACCTCCGTTGTTGTTGAAAGCGGCGTAACGCACATAGGAAACAATAACTTTAACGGCTGTGAAAACCTTACAGGCGTTTCGGTTTCCGATACGGTGGAAACGATAAGCAGCTCGGCATTCGGCAGCTGCACGAATATAACCGATTATATTGTTGACGAAAACAATACGGCATACTGCTCCGTTGACGGCGTACTGTTCACAAAGGACAAGACAGAGCTTATTAAATATCCCACTGCAAGGACAGCAAGCTATACCGTTCCCGACAGCGTGACATCATTGGGTGGCTTCTCTCAATGCAGAGGCATAAAGAGCGCCGTTATAGGCGGCGGAACGGCAGGTATTAAAGCTTCGGCATTTATGAGCTGTTCGAGTCTGACAGATGTTGTTATAGGCAGCGGAATTACAAGCATAGGGCAAAGCGCATTTTACGGCTGCAGCAATTTGACAAGCGTTATTATAGGGGAAGATGTTACGTCTATAAGCACACAGGCCTTTGCATACAGCGGTCTTGAAAGTGCAGTTCTTCCGCCCGGTATAACAGCTGTAAATAACTGGACATTCGGCTGCAGCGATTTAAAAACAATTGCAATTCCGTCCGGGGTTAAAAGCATAGGCTCAGCGGCGTTTATGGGCTGTTTGGATTTAACAGATGTATATTACGGCGGCAGTGAGGAAGACTGGAACAAAATAGAAATGGGAAAATATAACAACGGTTTTGACAATGCTGTTATTCATTATAACTCTTATGAATATACGAATACTTCGGAAAATATTGCCAAAACGATTATAACAGGCACATCGTCACCGGAAACGGCTGAATCTGAGTATGATTTGATTGACGCAATAAATGTTTTGAAATATTTAAATGACGGTACACTGCCCTCCGGTATTACGGACGAAAGCAGCTATAAAGAGCTTGCAGACGCCGACGGAAACGGCGAAATAAATACTGCCGATGCGGCATATATTTTGCACAAAATAACAAATCCTGACTATTCGGTCGGATAACAACAAAAGTGAAATAAATTACTGCCTTAATGGCAGTTTTTTATTGACCTAAAGTGCACTTTAAGATGTATAATTTTTATATTGCATATGGCAATTTTTCGTCTTATGGTTTATAATTAACAGAGATAAAAGGGTCAGGTGATTATATTGAAATATGAAGATTTAAAAAAGCTTTTCGAAGACGTCAAAGAGGGAACCATAAGCCCGGAGGAGGCCGCCGAAAGGGCGGAGGCCTTGCCTTTTGAAGATTTGGGCTTTGCCAAGCCGGATTATCACAGGGAGCTTAGGAAAGGTATAGGAGAGGTAATCTACGGCGAGGGAAAAACAGCAGAGCAGATTATAAAAATTTCCGCCGCTTTAATAGGAAGAGGTCAAAAAAACGTTCTTATAACAAGGCTTTCGGCTGAAAAAGCCGAAGCTGTTAAAAGGGAAATAAACATAGACTATTATTCCGACTGCCGAATAGGTATTTACGGCGGAATTCCCGAAGCGGAGGGAGACAGCTATATTATTGTTGCTACAGGGGGCACAAGCGATTTGCCTGTTGCCGAAGAGGCGGCGCTGACAGCGGAATTTTTGGGAAACAGTGTTATAAGGCTTTATGACGTAGGCGTTGCCGGAATTCACAGGCTTCTTGCCTATAATAAACAAATTGCAGGGGCAAAGGTCATAGTGGCTGTGGCAGGTATGGAGGGCGCTTTGGCCAGTGTTATAGGGGGCTTAGCCAGGTGCCCGGTTATTGCCGTTCCCACAAGCGTAGGCTATGGAGCTTCTTTCGGGGGACTGTCGGCTCTTTTGGCAATGCTCAATTCCTGCGCAAGCGGAGTAAGCGTTGTAAACATAGACAACGGCTTCGGTGCCGTCTAATTGGCAGGCATGATTAATAAGTTATGAGGTAATTATATGAGTAATGAGAAACATATATCTAAGAAGAATTATTATTATCTTATAGATATGAGCAGAGAAGAAGGCATTAATCGAATATTACGTTTGATAGATGCTATGGTAGATGGCGGTGATGCAGACAAAGTAATTAAATTGCCGGGAAATGCTGAATTACAGGAAGAAATGTATAAGAAGTATCATATGACACGATGGTTACGGGATTTGACTTATAGGGTTAATCCTTTTTGTCCGGAGTGCGGTGAAGAACATAACTATTATTATGTACAGATTACAGAAGATGAACAGAGGAAGATAGAGGATTTTTATGAGAAGAATAAGGGTCGTTCGGACTTGGTAATGTTAATTAGCAGAGAATATCCCTTGTCAATAACACGTACTTTTGAGTGTCCCTGTTGTCATGCAGAATTTGAAGCAACCGTTTTTATCTCAAAAGAATCTTATCAAGGTAAGAAGATCGGACCAATGGAAAATGACGGAAGCATAAATGATTGGTAACATGTATAGGAGGATAAATTTTAATGAGAGAATTATATATAGAATGCAATATGGGAATTTCCGGAGATATGCTTATGTCGGCCCTTTCGGAGCTTGTGCCCGATGCCGATGGGTTTATTGAAAGACTTAACGCCGCCGGAATTCCGAATGTAAGCGTCATAAGAGAAAAAGCTGTAAAGTGCGGCATAACGGGAACCCATATAAGGGTGTTTGTAAACGGCGAAGAGGAGGGCGAAGCTATGCATGAGCATCATCACCACCACGAACACGGCCATGAACCCGAGCTTAAGCGAACACTCCCCCTGCCTTCTTCACTTTTTCCTTTCGGCAAGACCGAGCATCATCACAGCCACGAACACGAACAGGAACACCATCATCATCACCACCATCATCACAGCGGCTTTAACGATATAACCGCCCTTATAGACTCCCTTAATGTGAGCGAAAGGGTTAAAACCGACGCAAAGGCAGTCTACAAAATCATAGCCGAGGGAGAGGGTCATGTTCATGGAAAGGAAATCACTGATATTCATTTTCACGAGGTAGGCACGATGGACGCCGTTGCCGATATTGTGGGCTGTTGTATGCTTATGGAGGAAATAGGCGCCGGGAAAATTTCGGCTTCAAGCGTAAGAACAGGCTTCGGCAATGTCAGCTGTGCCCATGGAATTCTGCCTGTTCCGGCACCGGCTACGGCTTATATATTAAGGGGAATACCTCAATATTCGGGAAATATAGAGGGTGAGCTCTGCACTCCCACAGGAGCGGCTCTTCTTAAATATTTTTCAAAAGGCTTCGGGACTATGCCCCTTATGACAGTCGAAAAAACAGGCTGCGGAATGGGCTCGAAGGATTTTCCTGTTGCAAACTGTGTAAGAGTATTTTCGGGAGAAAGCAAAAGCGATTTCAAAACAGACAGCGTATTGGAAATAACCTGTAATTTAGACGATATGACAGGGGAAGACCTTGCCTTTGCCTGTGAAAGAATATTCGAAGCCGGTGCCCTTGACGTTTGCACAATACCCTGCGGCATGAAAAAATCCCGTCAGGGAATAATTCTTCTTATTCTCTGTAAAGAAGCTGAGAGGGAAGCAGTGGCAGGTTCAATTTTCAAACACACTTCCACAATAGGCCTTAGAATTAAGCCATGTGAAAGATATGTTCTGGAGAGAAAAGCGGCCGAAGTCGAAACGAAATTCGGAACCGTAAAAACAAAAATATCAAAGTTCGGCGAAATAGAAAAGACAAAGGCGGAATATTCTGATTTGGAAAGAATCGCCAAAGAAAACAACATATCGCTTAACGAAGTGAGAAAAAATATTTAAAGTCGAAAAAAGGCCATTCCCTAAAGGTCAGACCTCTTTGGGAACGGCTTTTTATTTATATTATGGGGATTTTATTATTCAACATCGGCAAGTGCGTCGGCGTCTTCTTCACCTGTACGAATTTTAACAACTCTGTCTACATTGTAAACGAAAATCTTTCCGTCGCCGATGTGGCCTGTGTAAAGAACCTTCTTAGCCTTGTCGATAACTGTATCAACGGGAATAGATGAAACAACAACTTCTACCTTTACCTTGGGAAGGAGAGTTGCGTCGATTTCGGCCCCACGGTATTTTCTGCCTGCGCCCTTCTGTATGCCGCAGCCTGTTACCTGAGTAACCGTCATACCCGTTACGCCTATGTCGTTCATAGCCTTACGAATTGTATCATATTTTGAAAGTCTTGCTATAATAACAACCTTATAGATACCCGATGCCGAAGGAACAGGAACCCTTGCAACCTTAACGGCGGCGTCTCTCTGAGCCTGTGTAGCTGCGTCATAGTTGTCTGTTCCCAGCTGTGTGTTTTCGTTTTCTTCCATAATCATGCTGTTTGAAATATCCATGATTGAGAAGCCTGCGTAAGCTGAAGGTAAGCCATGCTCTGTTGAGTCAAGACCTACGATTTCTTCCTCTTCTGTAACTCTTAAGCCTATAACTGCCTTTATTAACATGAATACAATTGTGATTGCAACTGCTGTCCAAAGTGCCGTTGCGAGACAGCCTAAAATCTGAATACCGAGGAGCTTAAAGCCGCCGCCGTAGAAAAGGCCTAAGCCTGCAATCTGGTTAGCGCCGAAAGATACACCGTCGCCGAAGCCTCTTGCGAAAGCAGGAGCAGTATCTGTAGCGAAAAGACCGACTGCCAAAGTACCCCAAATACCGTTCATCATATGTACTGCTACAGCGCCTACAGGGTCGTCAATGCGAAGCACGTTGTCAAGAAGCCATACACCGAATACTACGAGAACACCTGCTACAGCACCGATTATGATAGCGCCGAAGGCGTCACATACGTCACAGGGAGCCGTAATAGCTACAAGACCTGCGAGTGAAGCGTTAAGACACATTGAAACGTCGGGCTTGCCGTATTTAACCCATGTAAATATCATACAAACTACTGTTGCAACTGCAGGAGCGATTGTTGTTGTTACGAAAATAGAACCAAGCTCTTCAACTGTTACTGCTGCTGCGCCGTTGAAGCCGTACCAGCCCAGCCAAAGGATGAATACACCGAGACAGCCTAAGGGCAAGTTGTGGCCGGGGAAGGCGTTAACCTTTGTAATCTTTCCTGTTTTGTCCTTTGTAAACTTACCGATACGGGGGCCGAGAATTGCGGCGCCTATAAGGGCGCTTATACCGCCGACCATATGAATACAGTTTGAACCTGCGAAATCGTGGAAGCCTATCTGTGAAAGCCAGCCGCCGCCCCATGTCCAGTGAGCTTCAACGGGGTATACTATAGCCGAAATAAGGGCCGAGTAAACGCAGTATGAAAGGAACTTTGTTCTTTCTGCCATAGCGCCGGAAACGATTGTTGCCGTTGTAGCACAGAAAACCAAATTGAATATGAAGTTTGACCAGTCGAAATCGGCATAGCTTGTGAAAATATCAAAGCCGGGCTTGCCGATTATTCCCATTATATCTTCACCTAAGAGTAAGCCGAAGCCTATGATAATGAACATTACGGTACCTATACAAAAGTCCATAAGGTTCTTCATAAGAATGTTGCCTGTGTTCTTTGCTCTGGTGAAGCCTGCCTCTACCATTGCGAAGCCTGCCTGCATCCAGAATACCAGTGCGGCGCCTATCAAAAACCAAACGCCGAAAATATTGCTTTGTACAAATTCCATTACTTCTGCTGTCATAATCAATTCCTCCTTAAATATTTAGTATAAACAGTTTATGACACCTTCCGAAAATAAATTCTTCGGAAAATAAAAAAATCATCTTTGCTAAGTCGGCACCTCTGTCGGCCTTGACAAAGATGATTTAAATTTCCGCAATTGTTTTTTATTTTTGCGGAAAACAGTATAAAAAAAGAGAAGCCAAGGTAATTTAATACCTCAACCCCTCATCGGATAAACACATTATAAACCTACCTTTTTGAAATTTCAATACCTTTTTAAC
>JAJQCI010000253.1:0-3189 GCA_021202835.1 Clostridiales bacterium
CCAGAGTTTTCATACAGAAATCCATCAGCAAGGCACGAGCGGAGCGCCAAATACTTGCGAAAATTGAGCCGTCTAAACGGCGTCGGATGCGTAGCAGACGCTTCGCAAGCTTTTGGCGTTCCGCCCGTGCAGGGCAAAGCTGAACTGTTACATATTTTAAAAGTGAAAACCTTAAAAATTTCGGCGGCAAAAAGGAGCGGAAACAGGCCGCTCCTTCTTTAACCACATTAATTTACGTTTTCAACAAGACCGTAGAATGTATTGTTTTCTGTAACCCCGAGAACCTGCGTTCCGCCGGAATAGCTGCTTATGCTGCTTATTGTGTAACTTCTGCCCGATGACATATCGGGGGTTGTTATATACATATAGTTCCAGTTTACCTTAGGAATGAAAACTATGTTTCCGCTGTTTGTTGTTACCTTTACGGGGCTGCCTGCGCTTCCCGAAGAAGCTCCCGAGGAGCTGCCGCCGGGGCCGCCCATACCGCCCTGGCTTGAGCTAGAGCTTGAGGCGCTGCCCTGTCCGCTAAGGGAAAGGGATATACTGCTCATATTATAGCCTGCGCCTATAAGAGTTCCTCCGGTAATTTTGAAATAGTCTGAGCTGTCGTCGCCGTAGTCGAAAACATCGTTTGATGTATTGCTGCTGCCGGGGCCGTTTACCAAAACAACACCGCCCGACATTTCAACACTGCCGTTTGAGTCTAAGCCGTCGCCGTTGGGGGCATAAACATAGGCACAGCCGCCCTTTATGTAAAGCATGCCGTAGGGGGCCGAATCATCGGCGGCCTGGTCACCGCCGCCCCACATATTGCCGTTCCAGCCGCCGGGGCTTGAGGGGCCCATAGCGCCGGAGGAGCCTGAAGAGCCGGCTGAGTTTGAAGAGTCTGAGGAGCTGTCGTCATAATATGTTCCGTCTGTGTCATAATATCCTGCCGCATTTATGCCGTCGTCTGTGGAATATATATAGGCTGTTCCGCTTAACATATTTATAACCGAGGCCTCTATGCCTTCATAGGAGGTTTGAATATCTATTGTAAAGTCATCGTCTTCTCCGTCTTCCGAGCCAAGAGTCAGTGTGTAGTCGGCGTGAACGCCGTCGTCAAGTGTGGAAAGGTCAAAGCTTCCGCCTGTTATTGTAATATTGTAGTTTGAATGTATACAGTCGTCGGCGCTGTCTATTGTAAAGGTTCCGCCGGATATATCGATGTTTGAGGTCGCCTTGATTCCCTTACAGCTGTCAGGGTCTGTTTCGCTTGTTATAGTGGAGTTTGAAATTCCCTCATTGGCAGCAATGTTGAAGGTTCCCCCTGTTATTGTTATGTTTCCGTCGGTGTAGCTGTCGTTTTCAGTCTCGTTTCCGTCGGAATCTGTTATTGTTTCAAGGGCCTTTCCTGCCTGAATACCGTCGTTTCCCGAAACAATGTCAAGACTTCCGCCGCTTATTTCAACGTTTTCGTAAACCTTGAAGAAGTCACAGTCTGCCTCACCGGTTATTGTTCCGTCTGTCATTATGAAGTCTCCGTTTGAAACAATTCCGTCGTCGGTTGAGCCGCTTCTGTCTTTGTGGCCGCGGCGTCCTGTTATTGTTCCGCTTCCGTCGTTTTCGCTTGCGGTTACTGTGTCGCCGCCGGACGCCTCTGAGGTCGTGTCTGTGTTTGTGCCTGCCTGAATACCGTCGTTTGTGCTTCCGTCGGCGCCTGTTCCCACAGTAATATCGATTTCGCCGCCGCTTATGTCAAGGCTCTCGCTTGCCCTTAAACCGTCCTCGCCGGAATCTATAGTAACTGTGCCGCCGCTTATTGACATTGTGCCGTTTAAATAGATTATATCGCCGTTTGAGTCGTATGTAATATAATCGTTGTCGTCGTCTCCCGTTTCAACAACATAAAGCTGATATTCATTGGCCTTGATACCCTTGGCCACAGAGGTGATGTCGAGAGTACCGGCGGTCATTGTGAAATAATTGTCGGTCTGAATACCGTCGTCGCCGGCGGTTATTGTTATAGTTCCGCCCTTAATTTCAACATAGCCCTTGTCGGCTTCTATTCCGCTGACCTTTGAGCTGAGCTTTGTGCCGTCTGAGGTATAATATTTGGCACTGCTTATTGCGTCGGACTTAATTCCGTCGCCTGTCTGTGTTGTAACGTTTATTTTGCCGGCTTTCTTTCCGAATGAAACGCCGTTGTCGCCCTTGATACCGTTTTTAACAGCGTTTACTGTAACGTTTGCGCCGCCCTTGATTGTTAAATCAGCGCCGCAGACTAAGCCGTTGCTGTAGTTTCCGTTTACGACAAGGGTTCCGCTTTCGTCTATTGTCAGGTCACGCTTCGAATAGAAGGCGCCCTTGGGCTCCGCCGAGGTGACATAGCCTGTGTAAGCAGATGAAGAGCTGTCTGTAAATGTGTTTGTGGTTCCGTCGGCCAGATAGACGGTTATTTTGCTGCCGCCGCCGTTAAAGGGGGCTGTTGTCGAGTTGGAAACATTAACACCCATAAGATATACGGCTACGCTTTCGCTCTTTGACAGGTCGCTTGAAACGGAAAGCTGGCCTTCGCTTAATGAGCCTTCAACATAATATGTGCCTGCCGCTTCGATATTGATTATGTCTCCGTCTATGGTAACTGCGCTCTGGTCGGCAAGCTCGTCTCCCACGGCACCGTCGGAATAAGCGTAAACCCTTGAATCGCCGTCGGCAAGAAGTATGTAATAATCGCCTTCATAGGCTTCTGTAGTAGTTTCCGTTGTTTCTTCGGTTGTGGTTTCCGTTTCGGCTTCCGTTGTTGTTTCGGTATCCGTGTCTGAATCATCGCCTGAAGAGCTGTTGTCGGGGAATTCATAGGCCGCATTCAAAACCTTGCTTAGTATAAGCGCTGCGTCATAGGCCGAAATTTCCCCTGATTTATCGGCGTCTGCGTTTTCAAGCTGCTCGTCCGTCAGAGAAAGAACCTCCGAATTAACAGCATACTGCAAGGCCACGGCGCTGTCGTTTGCCGTTAAATAACCGTTTCCGTCTGCATCTCCCAAAACCCCGGCAAAGGTCAGGTTTGAAAAACCCAGAGAAAAAGCAAGCAGAACCGGAACAAGTTTTGCCTTTTTCATAAAAAACCTCCTTTATGTCAGAAAAACATTAATTATATTTAAATATAACATAATATGATTTTCCTGCCATTAAAGAAGGATTAAAATT
>JAJQCI010000253.1:3199-10536 GCA_021202835.1 Clostridiales bacterium
GTGAGAAACATCTGTTAATCTTCTTTTAAAATATCTTTCGGCCTCTGTTTTTTCGGAAAAATAATTTCCGGCGGAGGCTTTGAATTTTTTCCTTTCATCGAAGCATTCCTTTGTGTGATCACGCCTGCTGCCGTAATATATTATTTTGACAATAAGGCTGTCGAACCGCCTGAAGGATTCTTCTATTAAAGCATAGCCCCTGTTTTTCCACATATTAAAGAGCCTGCCGTCTTTTGAATCGTTTTCCATGTAAAAGCTCATAGGCTCTAAGGTGATCATATAGCCCAAAAGAGCGGAATAATTTTCCACACAGCCGTATTTCCCAAACCAGTAATCTGCGGCTTCAATAAGCGTGTCAACAAATTTAAGAACAAGCTTATTATTTCCTATTACGGGATTTTTTATGTTTTCGCTTGTGACATACCAGCATTCGCTTATAACCCAAAAATTAAGCTGCATGTTGTCTTTGTTTCTGCGCCACAAATTATAGAGCAGAAGCCTTGCGGCGTTCCACCTGCCGAGCTTTTCAAGCAGAGCCAAGCCCTTTATTTCTTTGTAAATTCTCATTTTCCCACCTGTATAAAACCCTGCCGTCGGGCTTAAAGGTCGCAGATTCGTTTTCTCAAAACAGGGTGAACGAAATCGGGGGCAATTTGGCAGAGGGGAATTTTCACAAAGTCTCTCAGGTGCATTTCTCTGTGGAGAATTGTAAGCTCCGGGCTGTCGGTTATAATGTCGTCATAGAAAATTATGTCCAAATCGAGAGTACGGGGGCCCCAGCGGAATGTCTTCTCTCTGCCGCTGCTTTCCTCGATTTCCTTAAGCAGTCTTAAAAGCTCCTTCGGCTCAAGGGTTGTTTCTATTTCGGCGGCGCCGTTTAAAAACGTATCCTGTTCGGTATAGCCGTAGGGCTCTGTTTCGATAAGGTCGGAAACCTTTAAAAGTCTTACGGCGTTTTCGTTTTTAAGAAGCTTTAAGCCGTAGGCTATATATTCCTGTTTGTCTCCCATATTCGAGCCCATGGCTATGAAAACCCTGTGCCATTTTCTGTTCGTACATACGGAAACACAGCCGAATTTATGATTTACAGGGGCCTGTGGCTTCTTTATTTCAACATAAACCTCTCTTGCCCCGGGAAAACGGAAAAGAATTTCCTCCGCAAGGCCGTCTGCCGCCGTTTCTATAAGCTTAAATGTGTTTTCCGTCATAAAGTCACATACAAAGTCACAGACTTCGCCGTAGTTTACCGTTTTTGTCAAATCGTCTCTTTCGGCTGCGGCTTTAAAGTCTGTAAAAATCCCTATGCTTACGTAAAAATATTGTCCCTTTTCGTTTTCCTCGGGATAAACGCCGTGATTGGCGAAGATTTCCAAATCATCTATTTTAATTAAGTCCATTTTTAAGTATTGCCTCCGTCATAATAAGGGCACGCCTGTTTGCCGCCACATCGTGAACTCTGAAAAAAGCCGCCCCTTTAACCCTCCCGAAAACAGTGGTGGCTATGGTGCCCTCTGCTCTCTCATCTGCAGGAAGGCTGAGGGTTAGGCCTATAACCGATTTTCTGGATGTTCCCAAAAGTATAGGCAGGCCGAAGATTTTGAGCCTGTCAAGCTCTCTTATAGCTGTTAAATTTTGTTTATAGTTCTTTCCGAAGCCCACACCGGGGTCTAGAATTATTTTGTCTCTTAAAATTCCGGCTTTTTCCGCAATGCCGAGAGTTTCTCCCAAATCGGAAATAACATCATCCATAAAGCTTTCATAAACGGCTTCGGCTCTGTTATGCATAAGACAGCAGGGCACATCGAATTTTTTTATAATCCCGGCAATTTTATTGTCATATTTAAGCCCCCATATATCGTTTAGAAGGTCGGCTCCGGCGGAAAAGGCAGCTTCCGCAACCGCAGATTTATATGTGTCAACTGAAACCGGCACGTCAAACCGGGCCTTAACCCCTTCTATAACGGGGCAGACTCTTTCGATTTCTTCCCTATCGCTTATTTTAGTGTAGTTCGGCCGTGTCGACTCTCCCCCTATGTCTATAATATCTGCCCCTTCGTTTACCATTTCCTCACAGTGTTTAAGGGCCTTGTCAAGGCTGTTAAACCTGCCTCCGTCTGAAAATGAGTCGGGGGTTACGTTCAAAATTCCCATAATATAGGCCTTGTTTTCAGTGTCGAAATCTCTTTTTCCTATTTTCATGGTTCCTCCTATATTGTTAAAGCAAGGTTCTTTTTTTCGTCACTCCAATAGCAGGCTCCCCTTGCCTTACAGTGAAGACAGTCTCTTGAAAGCTTGTCGGCTCTGTAGAAAAGACCGCTGAAAGTTTTTTCTTCTGCTGTCTCAATATCTCCGTGATTTCTTATGACCTGACAGACAATTTCGGCTTCGTTGTATGAAAAACCGCTTCGCCTTAAAATCTCCTCTGCAAGCTCGGCGCTTTTAATGTGGTGGTTGTGGCTGCCTTCGGCTCTGCCTATGTCGTGAAGCAGGGCCGCAGCATAGACAAGCTCCTTGTCAAGGGGAACTCCCTCTTCATAAGACAAAAGCATTGTTATTCTGGCCACGTCTACACAGTGGCGCAGGTCGTGACAGCAGAAAATTCTGTCTCTTTCGGCAAACTCTATTACCGACTGATAATATTTGTATTTATCGTTTATAAGTATTCTGTTTACTCTTTCCATAGCTTATAATATCTCCTAAATAGGACAGTGAGCCGCAGGCAAGTATAATGTCTTCTTTGCCTGCTTCTTCTTCTGCAAGCTCGGCCGCTTCGGTTATTTCGGCGGTTTCACAGCTTACCCCTTTTTTATTTATTATTTCGCTTAAAGTCCTTCCGCTTAAGGCTCTGTTATTTTCAGGCGTAACGGCAAAAACCTTTTTCGCCATAGGCAAAATTTCATCTAAAATTTCCGAATAATCCTTATCCTTAAGAATTCCCAAAATAATTATAAATTTTCTTTTCCCGAAAAGCTCTTCCATACTTTTTTTTAAAGCCCTTGCCCCCTGTGGGTTGTGACAGCCGTCACATATAAAAAGAGGATTTTCGGAAATAACCTCTGTTCTGCCGGGCCATTTTGCCGCTGATATATTTTTATCCGGCTCCTTTATATCCCAGCCTGAGTCTTTAAGAATATCCAGCGCTTTAAGGGCCAAAACGGCGTTTTTAACCTGATAGCCCCCTAAAAGGCTTATTCTGACGCCCCTGTGGCTTTCAAAATCAAAAACAGTTCCCTTAAGGCTCATTTCTTTTATAACTGCTTCAGAGCTGTATGCTGTATACATAGGGGCATTTTTCTCTCCTGCGGCTTTTTCTATAACCTTAAGAACGGAGCCCCTTTCACCTGTGCAGACGGGAACGCCCTCCTTAATAATTCCGGCTTTTGCAGCGGCGATTTCCTCAAGGCTGTCTCCCAAAATATTTTTGTGGTCAAGGCCTATTGTTGTTATAACTGAAAGAACGGTTGTTTTGACAATATTTGTTGCGTCAAGCTCTCCGCCGAGGCCGGTTTCCAAAACAACAATATCACAGCCTTTTCTTTTAAACCACAGAAAGCCCAAAACGGTTTCAAACTCGAAAAGGGTAGGGGAGAGGCTTTTTTCTCTGCATAGATTCAAAAGATATTCGGCAAGGCTAAAATATTCCGCTTCCGTTATTTCTTCACCGTTTACCTGATATTTTTCAAAATAAGAGGTTACGGAAGGGGAAATATAGCGGCCGGTTTTAAAGCCGGAAAGACTTAAAACCGTTGAAACAAAGGCAAGAACGGAGCCCTTGCCGTTTGTGCCGGCTATATGGATGAATTTAAGGCTGTTTTGAGGGTTTCCGGCGGCGGCCGCCAAGGCGGCGGTTTGTTCAAGGCCGAAAACAGAGCCCTTTTCTCCCAGCTTTTTTATTTCGTTTTTAATATAATTATCGGTCATAATATTACCTTATTTCTTAAAAAAGTAATCGTTTCCGGGGCCTTCGGCAAACCTTTCATATTCACCGGAGCACCTTTTAACAAAATCCTCATAGCCTATGTCAAGGCTGTCGGTGAAGTAAAGGGCCGCAGTTGTCTTTACATTATAGTGTTCGTTTGTCTCGGGGAAGACGAAGCCCAAATCAAGCTCTTTGGCTATTTCATCGGCGAAAAAGCTGACATTTTCGGGAGGGCCTATAATACCCAGACTGTCGGAAAGAATTCTGCCAACTACACAGTTTATGTTTTCCGTAACAACATTTACTATAAACCTCAGAGCCTCTTCTCCTGCGCTGAGCCTTTTATCCTCAAGGTCATAAAAGTTATGAAGCTTTATAATGCTTACACAAAGGCTTTCGCCCCCGGCCATGGCTTCGTTATAGCGCTGTTTGAGAATTTCGAGGAAGGAATATTTGTTATAAGCCCCGGTAAACCTGTCAAGCTCGGCGGCACGTTTAAGGGCTATTTCCTTTCTTGTAAACCTGTCTACGTCTATAATAAGCCCGAGGGCTTCAACGGGATTTCCCATATCGTCGTTTACTATAACAAAGGTGTGTTCGAAATATCTGTATTTTCCGTCGGCCGTTTTTCTTCTGTAGACTATGGGCTGAGTTTTTCTGCCCAGCCTTATGTCCTTAATCCACCGTGTATAATTTTCGGCGTCATCAGGGTGAATATAAAGAGATTCCGGCGTAAAATCAGACCCCACATAGGGAACGAACTCCGTACCGAAAATTTCCTTATAGAAGGGGCTTACGGCAAAGGTTGAATTGGCAAGGTCCCACTTTAGGAAAACGGCCCTCTTTTTCATAAAAAGCGCACCGTATCTTTTTGACATAACGGCCATAGCCGTATCGCCGTTTGCGGCATTTTCGGCCATTTTATTAATCTGCTTCACCGCCCCGGCGAGATATCTGTTGCCCTTTTTGATTTCTATGGGAGCATAGCTCTTGCTTTCGTTCATAACCTCAAGCTCTCTTATAACCGTATCTATAGGCTTAAGAACATCTGCCGAATATCTGTAAAGTATGAAAAAGCCAAGTAAAATCAAAATTATACAGGCGCAAACCACAACGGAGAAAATAATATTAAAGGCGTTATACAGATTCTTCCCCGAAAGAAGATAGAAAACCTTCCACTCGGAATCGGCGCCGTTTAAATAAATTTTGCTTTCGCTTACAAAATATGTATTCGGAATAAGGCCGCTTTCTTCGGACTTCTGAAGCTCGCTGTAGGTATAGTCGGAGGGGGTGCCCGTGTTAAGCTGAACGGAATTTCCGGCTCCGTCGAAAAGAATAAAGCTGCTGTCACTGTTTCGTGAAAGATTGCCCTGGGTGGAGCTGAAAACACGAAAGCTTATCTTTGAAGCAATAAAGCCCAAAAGCTCTCTGTTTTCAAAAACGGGAACAGCCGCAATGAAATATTCTTCGTCTTCAAGATTCCCCTCTATGGCGTCGGAGATAAGAGTGCCGAAGGCTGCTTTTCTTATCCAGTTTTCGTCCTGCTCCGACAGGCTGACAGTCAGCGGCTTGGCGGAAAGAAGAACCTCCATATCTTCATTAAGAAAAATTATGTTTTCAACATAGTCGCTTGTTAAGCTTCCCGTGCTTATCATATCTATAAGCCCGTACAGATTGGCTGTTTCGTTCTTTAAGCCCAAACGGGCTGCCTCTGTTTCAGCAATTCCCGAAAGAGTGTTTGTATAGCCTGTCAGATAGCTGCTTATAAAATTCGCTGCCATATCGGTCCTTGAGGCCGAAAGGTTTTCATATTCGTCTTCAAAAACCTTTACGCTGTTTTTTGTTATTTTAGCAAACAAAATAAAGGCGATAATTACGGCGGCGACATAAACCGTAATATAAATATATCTTCTCTTTTTCACGGGTTATCCCCCTTTAAAACAATTTATCCCTGCTGTTTTCGGGCTTCAAGACAGTTTTTCATAAGCATGGCTATTGTCATGGGGCCAACCCCTCCGGGAACCGGGGTTATGGCATAGGCAACAGGCTCAACGCTTTCGAAGTCAACATCTCCGCAAAGCTTGTTGTTTTCGTTTCTGTGGATACCTACGTCAATAACAACAGCCCCCTCTTTAACATAAGAGGCGTCTATAAATTTGGGCTTGCCTATTGCCGCTACGAGTATGTCGGCTCTTTTTGTGACGCTTCTTAAGTCCTTTGTTTTAGAATGGCATATTGTAACCGTTCCGTTTTCTCTTAAAAGAAGAACCGCCATAGGCTTGCCCACTATGTTTGAACGGCCTATAACAACACATTCCTTTCCCGTTATGTCAACACCGGTTCTCTTTATAAGCTCGATAATGCCTGCAGGAGTACAGGGGAGGAAGCCTTTTTCACCTGTTAAAAGGGCGCCGGCGCTTTGAATGTGGAAGCCGTCAACATCCTTTTTGGGGGATATTGTTTCAATGACCCTGCTTTCGGAAATATGCTTAGGCAGAGGAAGCTGAACGAGTATGCCGTTTACATCGCTGTCGTCGTTTAATTTACGAATAAGACTTAAAAGCTCCTCTTCCGAAACGTCTTCGGGCAGATTATATGCCCTTGAAACAATGCCCGTGTAGGCGCAGGCTTTTTTCTTATTTCCAACGTAAACAGTTGAGGCCGGGTCTTCCCCCACCTGTATAACAGCCAGAGTAACATCTATGCCTTTTTCTTTAAGAGCGGAAACCTCCGCCTTAACCTCGTCCTTTATTATTCCCGAAATAACCTTGCCGTCTATTCTTATTGCCATATTAAACCCTCCCAAGTGTAAATTTTCAATTTTCTTAATTATACCTCAAATTACCCTTCTAATCAATATAAATTTCCATCAAAAAGTAATGCGGCTGTATGCTGCTCGGTGAAGTGTGTTATAAAATAAGGAAAAGAAAATATAAAAAAAGGCCCTGCCATATTATTATGGCAAAAAGCCTTTCATTTTTATGCTTTTCGGTTTTTAAAATAAATCCGCAGGCTTTAAACCTCGAAACAGCCGTTTACACTGTCTTTTGATTCGCCGTTAAAAACATAATAGCATTTTCCTGCGTCAGGCTGATAATAAAGTTCGATTTTTTTAAGATCTTTTACCTTATTGCCGGCTTCTTTCCAAATTTCTTTGGCCTTTTTGGCAATATCGTCTGTAGAAGCCTTGTTTCCGTTAAATTCAACAAAAAATTCGGTTTTCATATTATACCCCCGTATTATTCTTTTCATTTGTTTTTTGCAGCGGTTCAACGGCGCCGTATGCACAGCTTAACTTCTGCGAGCTTTTTGGCGCTCCGCCTGTGCAAAGCACACGGCTGAATTGCTGCGTTTTTTAACAGCTTTCTAATTCTTGTTACTTTAATAATAATCAATTTTTGTGAATTTGTCAAGTTTA
>JAJQCI010000253.1:10546-11970 GCA_021202835.1 Clostridiales bacterium
CTGATACACTCTGCTCTGAAGCCTGCCTTCTATATGAATATATGTGCCCACTGTCAAATATTTTGCTTCCGCTGCCGTTCTTCCCCAAGTGATAAGGGGTATGTAGTCTGATCTGCCGAAAGGGCGGTTTACCGCCAGAAGAACGTCGGTAATTTGGCGTTTTAAGGGTGTTTCTCTGTAAAAAGGCGGCTTGCATATGTAGCCGTTTAAAATTACTGAATTTGGGTTTTGGCTTTCCTCCTCCGGGTTTTTAAATATTTCCTTTGCGAATACGCTTATAATAAGGTGGGTTCTGCCGTCATAGCTTGTGTTGTGGGTTCTTATCTGGCCTTTTACGGCGACTTTGTCACCCGGCTTGATTTCTTCTTTTCTTAAAATTCTTTCCGACGCAATAACAGGCAGTCTGTCGCAGATTTTAGAAAGACGGGGTATATTTACATAAAAAATATTGAAAACCTCGCTGCCGAAGCTGTGGCTGAACTCTGCCTCGCTGTCGGCGCTGCCTGAAATGAATATTTGATTTGAAGTATTTAAATCCTGAATCACTTTAATCCCTCCACCGGTAAATTATTCTTTATATATTATTCAGCTTGCCTTAAAAATAGAATCGGCCCCCGAAAAACACAGGGGCAAATCTTTATACTGCTAAAAAGCTTTTTTCACTGACCTCGGCCAGTGCCCCCTTCACCCCCTCCGCTATAACCTCCGACATATCTATAACCGTTGAAAGCCGTGTATTCTGTAAAATTTTCATTCCGCCCCCTGCTTCCGAATTTACTATTCCGGTTATGCCTATGGCGCCTGAAACAGGCAGGTCTTTGTTTAGGGCCGTGCCGGGCTTTATTCCCTCGTCGGCAACGGTTATGCTGCCTATGTGAGTGCCCAGTGCAGCGTCAATGGCTATTATGAGGGGCTTTCCTCTTCCTGAGATGTCACCTAAAACAGCCTTTAAGTTTTTCGCATGAACAGGATTGTGAATGGTTCCGTAAACACTGCACACAAAGGCCTTTTCAAGCTTGTCCCCCACGAAGGGCCCCAGGCTGTCTCCGGTAACTCTGTCTGTGCCTATGCACAAAACCACAATATGAGAATAACCCTCTATTTTTTCTCTTATCATAAGCTTCAGGGTGTTTTTCACCTTAACTGCGGCGTTTCTGTCGGCGCTGTCAATATAAAAGGTCATAGCCTCACTCCTTAAAATTTATTCCGTATCCATATTTTATCTCAATTGGTTAATTTTATTCTGACAACAGTAAAAAAATTCCTCAAAGCTGCATTTGATTTGCATATATCGATTTTCGGTTTCGTAACATTTTGGGAACACAAAAAAGACACAAAAAAAGAACGTCTGAAATATTGACATTCTCCGACCTGAGTTTAGGAGTATAACTAAAAAGATGGTGCTAAGCCACAGATTAGAACCT